>NZ_JADDYG010000397.1:8778-18113 GCF_015163535.1 Vibrio sp. OPT46
CTCGAGACAAAGACGCGTTCGCTTTTGTATTCCGTTTTTACGCACCCAAGCTGAAGCAATTCGCTTACAAACATGTTGGTAATGAGCAAGTTGCTATGGAGATGGTGCAAGAGACCATGGCGACAGTTTGGCAGAAAGCGCACCTCTATGATGGTGAAAAGAGCGCGTTATCGACTTGGATATATACCATAATCCGAAACCTTTGTTTTGATCTGCTGAGAAAACAGAAAGGTAAGGAATTACACATTCATTCTGATGACATTTGGCCGTCAGAGTATTATCCACCTGATCTTGTTGATCACTATTCACCAGAGCAAGATATGTTGAAAGAACAGGTGGTTAAGTTTTTAGATATATTACCGAAAAACCAGAGAGATGTTTTACAAGCGGTATATCTTGAAGAGCTACCTCATCAACAGGTCGCGGAATTATTTGATATACCCCTCGGTACTGTAAAATCCAGGCTGAGGCTTGCAGTAGAAAAGCTAAGGCATTCAATGCATACGGAGCAACTATGAACAAACACCCAGATAACAGCTTGCTAGAAGCATACGCTTCGGGAAGCATTGATGCAGTTTCTGGTCTTGTGGTCGCAACCCATTTAGAAACATGCACCAAGTGCCGAGCTTATGTGAACCAAGTCGAAGCAAGTCAAGCGAACATCGTAAGTGACATACCTTCTGAGTATGTTTCTGAATTTGACGACATGTTTAATGACATCATCAATGCGGAGCCAGCGACTGATAATATCGTGATCCGCGACTCTGCTGCTGTTAATGTGGCAGGAAAAAGTTTCGCTCTTCCTAAAACTCTAGCGCGTTTCTCTGACCTCGTAGGGTCATGGAGAAGTTACGGAGGCAAGGTTTTCAGTGCTCAGATTGACCTAGGGGAAGACGCTCGTGTCAGCTTAATGTACATCGGGGAAGATGTGCAAATTCCTCAACATACGCACAAAGGCCTGGAGTCTACATTGATCCTACATGGTGGATTTAGTGACGAGGATGGCCAATATGAAGAAGGCGATTTGATGATTAGAGACGCATCAGTGAAGCACAGCCCTTACACTAAGGCCGGAGAAGACTGCTTGTGTTTAACCGTATTGACTGAGCCGATGATCTTTACTCAAGGCGTGGCACGTATATTTAATATGTTTGGTAAAGGGTTATACCCATAGACCTCTTATCTTATATCTCGCAAAACAAAAACCACCGAATTCGGTGGTTTTTTATATGTTTCGTTAATGTTTGTGACGTGCTTTTTCCAATAGAGCATCAAAGTAATGTCGTAGCGAGTACAACATAATCAAGCTTGGCACGACCATGACAGCGGTAAGCACGAAGAATGTGCTCCAATCATTAAGATAATCCACTAGCTCGCCACTGAAAGAAGCAAGAGTCGTCCGTCCGAAGTTTCCTAGAGAGGCAAGCAACGCATACTGAGTTGCCGAAAATGCTTGCCCGGTTAGAATCGTCAAAAATGAAACAAAAGCGACAGTTGAGAAAGCAGTCGTAAAGTTATCGACAATAATCGTGGCTAAGTACAAGTGCTCGTTTGGGCCTACCGAAGCAATCCAAGCAAACATCAAGTTACTGGCAGACATAGCAATACCGCCGATCATTAATCCACGTACAATACCAAACCTAACGTTGAACATGCTTCCGACAAAAGTAAAGAAGATGGTGGCTCCCCAACCGATCAGTTTGGAGTAATAGCCAATTTGTTCATTGCTAAAACCAATATCTTTATAGAACGCGATCGACATCCTGCCCAAAAACGCTTCGCCAATTTTAAATAGGAAAACGAACAGCAACAGAGTAATCGCGACACGGACGCCATTGCGATTAAAGAAATCAAGGAAAGGTTCTACAACAGTCACGGTAAACCAAGCTACGACTTTTGAACCAACCACTTCTTTGTGGCGTTGTTCAGCGGCAGACTGAAGTTGTTCGCGTTGAGTCTTCGGTTCACCGACTAAAATCGTAAAGACCATTAGAATGCCGACTATCACCGCCATCCCGTAGTACACACCATTCCAACCGACACTGTCAGCATTAACAAACGCTAAATAACCCGGTAGTGAATAACCTGTCCACCAGCCAATGACCGCCATTGCAGAAGCTTGAGGCAGTTTAGACTCTTCTGACTTTGGGAAAGTATCAATACGAAAAGCATCAATTGCGATGTCTTGTGTCGCTGAAGCCGTTGCAATGCACAAGGCGAGTAGTGACGCAAACACCAAGTTTTCCGCTGGATTAACGCCGGCAATAAATAGGGTAGCGACGAGTACGATACTTTGACAAAAGAAAATCCAGCTACGTCTTTGCCCCAGTAGTCTAAAGAGGACTGGCAGCTTCACGCGGTCAACCAGAGGTGCCCACAGAAAGTTGATCGCATAGACCGCAAAAACGCTACCAAAATAGCCAATTGCGGAGAGGGTCAAGCCGGCATCTTTTAGCCAACCTGACATGTTTGAACCGATAAGAACCCACGGAAAGCCGCTAGAGCAGCCCAGCATGAAAACCCACATGAGTCGTTTATCGAGGTAACTTTTTACCGTTTCCAACCAAGTGATGGAAGGTAATGAAGACATAAATCAATCCAATAAAATGAAGCCGTTGAAAGAGAAAGCCCTTCGATTATTCAAAGGGCTTATCGTTTTGGCTATTTAAGTAGTGTAGCTTTGGTGATGACGATTTGCGTCTCTGGTACATCACGCATTCGGCCTACTGTCGTGGTCGGCTGCTGAGCCATTTTCTGGATAACGTCGAACCCCTCAGTAACCTCACCAAATACAGCATAACCTGGTGGTCGAGCGCCATAGTTGAGAAAGTCATTGTCGACTAAGTTGACGAAAAACTGACGAGTTGCAGAGTTTGGTGCATTAGTTCGTGCCATGGCGATGGTAGTACGGTCATTGTTTAGGCCATTATTTCCTTCGTTTTTGATTGGCGCGTATGTTTTCACCATCTGCATATCTTGGTTAAAGCCGCCACCTTGTGCCATGAAGCCTGGGATAATACGATGAAAAATAGTACCTTCGTAGCTCCCATCTTCTACATATTTCAGAAAATTAGCGACAGTGATAGGTGCTTTCTCTTCGTTTAACTCAACCGTAAATGAACCAAGGGTCGTTTCAAACGCTACTTTTGGCCCAGCCCAAACGCTGCAGCTGAGTAATGCTAAAGACAGAATCGCTTTGCGTAACATTAGAAACGCTCCTGCATGTATTGACGAAGCTCAGGGTCATTGGCAATCTCTTTAAGCGTTAATGTCACCACATCATTCAATGTCTCTTCAATATCGGCATCAGAAGCACTCAATGTGCCAGATCGCTTTGCTGTACCTGTATAAGTTTTGACTAGCTTGCCCTCAGGTGTCTCTGCTGTGATTTCCAGCACAACTTTAGCGTCCATCTCATTTTCCATCACCGAATGCTTCACGTTGACCAACGCTTCTTGAACGCTCAATTCAATCGCGTTGTTGCTGTTTAGATCCGCATGGAAACCTTGAGATGAGAATTGCTTCTCTAATGCTTCTTCTAACGCAATACGTAAATTCTGTTTAGCATGAAGAGGAAGAATGTTCGAACGGCCGTTATCCACCAACGCCACGTATTGCGCTGCACGTACATCTTTGCTGGTCAAACTGTAAGTCTTGCCTTGAACAATTGGATTGGTGCTCAATGTGCTTTCTGGCATCAGGTTCAGCTGAGGTTGTTGAGGGGCTGAACACGCAGCAAGCAACGCAACCGAAGCCGCAAGTACCAATTTTCTCATTTTATTATTCCTTTTAACTATTTTGCTAAAGCTTATTTTGCGCTTAATTTAGCAGGATTTTTTGTAGCCTGTAAAATCACAAACTTATTGTTGGAAGCGATAAGTTTCACATTTTTATCGCCAAACAGACGTTTGAGTTTTGCGTCGTACCCGAGGTGACGATTTCCGATAACCAGTAAACGGCCATTTCCACTTAATACTTGTTTAGCATCGCAGAACATTTGCCAAGCAATATGATCGGTGATTGCCTGTTGTTGATGAAACGGTGGATTACACATAACCATAGAGCTGCTGCTGTGTTTAAAACCGTCCAAGCAATTGTTCGCTATGCACTGTATGTCTCTATTTTCACCAAGGTTGTCGCGTAGGTTCTGTTTTGCTGATTCAAGCGCCATAAAACTTTCATCAACACATGTTAGCCGAGCATTTGGATTCAACTGACCAAATTTAACAGACAGAACACCATTGCCGCAGCCGAGGTCGATGACATTGTCTATCGAAGGGTCTTGAGGCAGGTGCTGCAGCATAAAGCGTGCACCTAAATCTAAACTTTCTCCTGAATAGACATTTGGCATGTTCTTGAGTTCGATATCTTCGCCATCAACGCGCCAAGTCGTGAAAGGCATTACTTCAATCGGAGGCTCAACTGTTGCTTGAGAAAACACCAATCTGTGCTTTTTCCAGGCCAAAGATGTTTTTGTTTCGCCTAAGTATTTTTCAAACAGTTTTAGCGTCGAAGTATGAATGTCTTTCGCTTTATTGACTGCAATGACGGGGCAGGAAGCCGGTAGCGCCTTTCTTAATTGGCTTAGTATCCACACTAGATGGCGGTTACTTTTGGGCAGTTGCAGCAAGACGAGATCAATATTGGCAGGAACGAGGTCCATCGTGGTGGCAAACGCTACTTTATTGCACTGGTTTTGCTCGAGATTTTGCTGTGCACCTTTATGTGAGATGAATGAATCACTCATTAGCGTTACATGGTGTTTTTCCGAAAACCAGCAGGAGAGGGCACCAAAGCTGTCATTAATCACGAGGATGTTTTGATTGTCTGGCAAAGCAAGCTCTTCAACATGATTAATAAGATACTCATCACCGGCATCCCACGCTTGTAGCGTTTCGTTACTACGTTTTGGGAAACGATGAAGTGTTAAGCTTCGCTCGTGAAGGTTCAGTTCGGTTTTCATAGCTAAATGTAAGTTGATTTAGAAATTAAGTGTTATTGTCGCAAATGATGACGTGTCGAGATACAAAAAGCTGTCAAATTTTACGAGTTCAGTGATGGCTGCTCTCTAGGCATGCTCATGGAGTCGAGCGCCTTGAGACAATATGTCTACAAAGTGCGTCAATAATGAGAGTGACGTTTGAGTGATGCATGTCTGCTTTACTTAGGTATATACTTATGGAATTCGCATCAATGAGGAACGAATATGATCCAAGAAATCATAGAGAAGAAACTACACAGTGAGCTGCAACCCAGCTATCTCAAAGTCATTAATGAGAGCTACATGCATAATGTGCCACCAGGCTCAGAGAGTCATTTCAAAGTGATTGTTGTGAGTGATTCGTTCGCGGGACAGCGTTTGATTGGGCGCCATCGTCAAGTTCATCAAATTTTGGCAGATGAACTGGACAACCACATTCATGCATTAGCTATTCATACATATACTGATGAAGAGTGGAAGCGTGAACAAGATGGCGCCCCTGATAGCCCGATGTGTATGGGTGGTGGTCACTAAAAACGCAAGATATAAAGGTGCAGAGAAAGGTGGCTTAAGGCCATCTTTTTTCGTTTTACATTCTTTAGGGACGTTAACGTGGCACAAATTCTGGTTAAAAAATGTGTTAACAGTGTTTCAACAAATGAATGGAAATTGCAGAATATTTCAGGCGATGAATATCACTTTTCCATAAGATATGTATGGAATATGGCATTTGTGCGATGGGTCAAAGTTATGACTATTCTTTGACCTTTTAGACCTGATTCTACCGAAATAACCCCTCTATTCTAATGATTGATCATGGCATCAAGTTCCTAAAAAATGCTAGACTACGGCACCTGATAAATCTCGCGTATTCCTTGTGACGAGATTTTTAATAGGATGTTGCGATTTTGATGTTTAAAACAACATCAAAACCGGACACTGATGTCGTGTCTAAAAGTTACGCAATCAAAAGAATCTTTTTCCCGATAAAAGTAGTGCAAGTGCGTATGATTACAATAAAGAAGGGCTTGGATCTTCCTATCGCAGGAACTCCATCCCAGGTGATTAATGATGGTAAGACCATCAAAAAAGTCGCCTTGCTTGGCGAAGAGTACGTTGGCATGCGACCTACCATGCATGTCCGCGTTGGTGATGAAGTGAAAAAAGCGCAAGTTCTTTTTGAAGATAAAAAGAACCCAGGCGTGAAATTTACTGCACCAGCAGCCGGTAAAGTGATCGAAGTTAACCGTGGCGCTAAACGTGTCCTTCAATCTGTAGTGATTGAAGTGGCAGGTGAAGAGCAGGTGACATTTGATAAGTTCGAAGCCGCTCAACTTTCAGGTCTAGATCGTGAAGTGATCAAGACTCAGTTGGTTGACTCTGGCTTATGGACCGCTTTACGTACTCGTCCGTTTAGCAAGGTTCCTGCAATCGAGTCTTCTACTAAGGCTATTTTCGTAACTGCAATGGATACTAATCCACTAGCAGCTAAGCCTGAGTTGATCATTAATGAGCAACAAGAAGCATTCATTGCTGGTCTAGACATTCTTTCAGCCCTGACAGAAGGCAAGGTTTACGTATGTAAATCTGGCACTAGCTTGCCACGTTCTTCACAGTCTAACGTAGAAGAACACGTCTTCGATGGCCCTCACCCAGCAGGTCTTGCTGGCACCCACATGCATTTCCTATACCCAGTAAATGCAGAGAATGTGGCATGGAGCATCAACTACCAAGACGTTATCGCGTTCGGTAAGCTGTTCCTAACTGGTGAGCTATGCACAGATCGTGTTGTGTCTCTAGCTGGCCCAGTTGTGAATAACCCTCGTCTAGTTCGTACCGTAATGGGTGCAAGCTTAGATGACCTAACAGATAACGAGCTGATGCCTGGCGAAGTTCGTGTGATCTCTGGTTCAGTACTAACAGGTACACATGCAACTGGTCCACACGCATACCTTGGCCGTTACCATCAACAGGTTTCTGTATTACGTGAAGGCCGTGAAAAAGAACTATTTGGCTGGGCAATGCCTGGTAAGAATAAGTTCTCGGTAACTCGCTCTTTCCTTGGTCACGTATTCAAAGGTCAGTTGTTCAATATGACAACGACGACCAATGGTAGTGATCGTTCAATGGTTCCAATTGGCAACTACGAACGCGTAATGCCTCTAGATATGGAGCCTACTTTGCTGCTTCGTGATCTATGTGCCGGCGACACAGACAGTGCTCAAGCACTGGGTGCGCTTGAACTGGATGAAGAAGATCTAGCATTGTGTACCTTTGTATGTCCAGGTAAGTACGAGTACGGTACGTTACTTCGTGAATGCCTAGATACTATCGAGAAGGAAGGGTAATTTTCATGGCTCTTAAAAAGTTTCTTGAAGACATCGAGCATCATTTTGAGCCTGGTGGCAAACACGAAAAATGGTTTGCCCTGTACGAAGCTGTAGCAACAGTTTTTTACACCCCAGGTATTGTAACAAATAAAAGCTCGCACGTTCGTGATAGCGTTGACCTAAAACGTATCATGATCATGGTTTGGTTTGCGGTATTCCCAGCAATGTTCTGGGGTATGTACAACGCAGGTGGCCAAGCTATTGCAGCACTTAACCACATGTACGCTGGTGACCAACTAGCGACAGTTATCGCAGGTAACTGGCACTACTGGCTAACAGAAATGCTTGGCGGCACTATCGGTGCGGAAGCGGGTGTTGGCAGTAAGATGCTACTAGGTGCGACTTACTTCCTGCCAATCTACGCAACAGTATTTATTGTTGGTGGCTTCTGGGAAGTGTTGTTCTGTATGGTGCGTAAACACGAAGTTAACGAAGGTTTCTTTGTAACTTCTATCTTATTCGCACTTATCGTTCCACCAACGCTACCTCTATGGCAAGCGGCACTAGGTATCACATTTGGTGTTGTTGTAGCAAAAGAGATCTTCGGTGGTACAGGTCGTAACTTCCTTAACCCTGCACTTGCAGGTCGTGCATTTCTATTCTTCGCTTACCCAGCACAAATTTCGGGTGACGTAGTATGGACTGCAGCTGACGGCTTCTCTGGTGCAACTGCTCTTAGCCAATGGGCTCAAGGTGGTAACGGTGCTCTAGTTAACACAGTAACTGGCGCTCCTATCACTTGGATGGACGCGTTCATCGGTAACATCCCTGGCTCTATTGGTGAAGTATCGACTCTAGCTCTAATGATCGGTGCAGCGATGATCGTTTACATGCGAATCGCTTCATGGCGCATCATTGCGGGTGTGATGATCGGTATGATCGCAGTATCGACTCTGTTTAACGTGATCGGTTCTGACACTAATCCAATGTTTAATATGCCATGGCACTGGCACCTAGTTCTAGGTGGTTTTGCATTCGGTATGTTCTTCATGGCAACGGACCCAGTATCAGCGTCATTTACTAGCAAAGGTAAATGGTGGTACGGCATCCTGATTGGTGCAATGTGTGTGATGATCCGTGTAGTTAACCCAGCGTACCCAGAAGGTATGATGCTGGCGATTCTATTCGCGAACCTATTCGCACCTCTGTTCGACCATGTAGTGATTGAGAAGAACATCAAGCGGAGACTAGCACGCTATGGCAAGTAATAACGACAGCATTAAAAAGACGCTGGGTGTTGTTATCGGGTTGAGCCTTGTTTGTTCAATCATCGTATCAACAGCAGCAGTAGGTCTGCGTGATAAGCAAAAAGCTAACGCTGTCCTAGATAAGCAATCAAAGATCGTTGAAGTTGCAGGCATTGACGCAAACGGTAAGAAAGTACCAGAGCTATTTGCTGAGTACATCGAACCTCGTCTAGTAGACCTTGAAACAGGTAACTTTACTGAGGGTAATGCATCTACGTACGATCAACGTGAAGCATCAAAAGATGCAGAACGTTCAATCGCATTGACACCAGAAGAAGACGTAGCTGATATCCGTCGTCGCGCGAATACAGCAGTGGTGTACCTTGTAAAAGATCAAGATGAAGTCCAAAAAGTTATCCTGCCTATGCACGGTAAAGGACTATGGTCGATGATGTATGCCTTTGTAGCCGTTGAAACTGATGGTAACACTGTGTCTGCTATTACTTACTACGAGCAAGGTGAAACTCCTGGACTTGGTGGTGAAGTAGAGAACCCTTCATGGCGCGATCAATTCATTGGCAAGAAATTGTACAATGAAGATCACCAGCCAGCGATTAAGGTCGTGAAAGGCGGCGCACCGCAAGGTTCTGAGCACGGTGTTGATGGCTTATCAGGAGCGACGCTCACTAGTAATGGTGTTCAACACACATTTGACTTCTGGTTAGGTGATATGGGCTTTGGTCCTTTCCTAGCAAAAGTTCGTGACGGAGAACTTAA
>NZ_JADDYG010000397.1:18123-18821 GCF_015163535.1 Vibrio sp. OPT46
CTATCAGGAGCTACGCTCACTAGTAATGGTGTTCAACACACATTTGACTTCTGGTTAGGTGATATGGGCTTTGGTCCTTTCCTAGCAAAAGTTCGTGACGGAGAACTTAACTAATGTCTAGTGCACAAAACGTTAAAAAGAGCATTCTAGCGCCAGTATTGGATAACAACCCAATCGCGCTACAAGTTCTTGGTGTATGTTCTGCTCTTGCAGTAACAACTAAACTAGAAACAGCTTTTGTAATGACACTAGCGGTAACATTTGTAACTGCGTTGTCTAACTTCTCTGTTTCATTGATCCGTAACCACATTCCTAACAGTGTGCGTATCATCGTTCAGATGGCAATCATCGCATCGTTAGTAATCGTGGTAGACCAAGTGCTAAAAGCTTACCTATACGATATCTCTAAACAGCTATCTGTATTCGTTGGTCTGATTATCACTAACTGTATCGTAATGGGTCGTGCTGAAGCATTCGCAATGAAGTCTGCGCCAGTACCATCTCTTATTGACGGTATTGGTAATGGTCTAGGTTACGGCTTCGTTCTTATCACTGTAGGTTTCTTCCGTGAGCTATTTGGCTCAGGCAAACTATTTGGTCTAGAAGTTCTACCTCTAGTGAGCAACGGTGGTTGGTACCAGCCTAACGGCCTAATGCTACTAGCACCATCAGCATTCTTCCTAATCGGCTTCCTTATC
>NZ_JADDYG010000397.1:18831-20782 GCF_015163535.1 Vibrio sp. OPT46
GGTACCATCTCTTATTGACGGTATTGGTAACGGTCTAGGTTACGGTTTCGTTCTTATCACTGTAGGTTTCTTCCGTGAGCTATTTGGCTCAGGCAAACTATTTGGCTTAGAAGTTCTACCTCTAGTGAGCAACGGTGGTTGGTACCAGCCTAACGGCCTAATGCTACTAGCACCATCAGCATTCTTCCTAATCGGCTTCCTTATCTGGGTAATCCGTATTCTGAAACCAGAACAAGTAGAAGCGAAGGAGTAAGGACGTCATGGAACATTACATTAGTCTGTTAGTTAAATCGATTTTCATCGAAAACATGGCTCTGTCTTTCTTCCTAGGTATGTGTACTTTCCTTGCCGTATCTAAGAAGGTTAAGACCTCTTTCGGCCTAGGTGTTGCAGTTGTGGTAGTTCTGACTATCGCTGTTCCTGTGAACAACCTGGTATACAACCTAGTTCTGAGAGAGAACGCGTTAGTTGAGGGCGTGGACCTTAGCTTCCTAAACTTCATCACCTTTATCGGTGTAATTGCAGCACTTGTACAGATTCTAGAGATGGTCCTAGACCGTTTCTTCCCACCTTTGTACAACGCGCTAGGCATCTTCCTACCGCTGATCACAGTAAACTGTGCAATCTTCGGTGGTGTATCTTTCATGGTACAACGTGACTACAACTTTGCTGAATCGATCGTTTACGGTTTCGGCTCTGGTGTGGGCTGGATGCTAGCAATCGTTGCTCTTGCAGGTATCCGTGAGAAGATGAAGTACTCTGACGTACCTCCAGGTCTACGTGGTCTTGGTATCACATTTATCACTGTAGGTCTTATGGCGTTAGGCTTTATGTCTTTCTCTGGTGTTCAACTGTAAGTCGGGTAAACCGCAACAATTAAGGAATAGTCAATGGACATTATTCTTGGTGTAGTGATGTTTACTCTGATCGTACTTGCACTAGTACTAGTGATTCTTTTCGCTAAGTCTAAGCTTGTACCAACAGGTGACATTACAATTTCTGTGAACGATGACCCTTCTCTGGCGATCGTTACACAACCAGGTGGTAAGCTACTGAGTGCTCTAGCAGGTGCTGGCGTATTCGTATCTTCTGCTTGTGGTGGCGGTGGCTCATGTGGTCAGTGTCGCGTAAAAGTTAAATCAGGTGGTGGCGACATCCTACCAACCGAGCTTGACCATATTACTAAAGGTGAAGCGCGTGAAGGTGAGCGTCTAGCGTGTCAGGTTGCAATGAAAACTGACATGGATATCGAGCTTCCTGAAGAGATCTTCGGCGTTAAGAAGTGGGAATGTACTGTTATCTCTAACGATAACAAAGCGACATTCATCAAAGAGCTTAAGCTGCAAATTCCAGATGGCGAATCAGTACCTTTCCGTGCTGGTGGTTACATCCAGATTGAAGCTCCTGCTCACCACGTGAAATACGCAGACTACGATATTCCTGAGGAATACCGTGAAGACTGGGAGAAGTTCAACCTTTTCCGTTACGAGTCTAAAGTTAATGAAGAGACCATTCGTGCATACTCTATGGCTAACTACCCAGAAGAGCACGGTATCATCATGCTTAACGTTCGTATCGCAACTCCGCCGCCGAACAACCCAGACGTACCACCAGGCATCATGTCTTCATACATCTGGTCTCTAAAAGAAGGCGACAAGTGTACTATTTCTGGTCCATTTGGTGAGTTCTTTGCGAAAGATACAGATGCAGAAATGGTATTCGTTGGTGGTGGTGCTGGTATGGCTCCAATGCGCTCACACATCTTCGACCAACTTAAGCGTCTGCACTCTAAGCGTAAGATGTCTTTCTGGTACGGCGCACGTTCTAAGCGTGAAATGTTCTACGTAGAAGACTTCGATATGCTACAAGCTGAGAATGACAACTTCGTATGGCACTGTGCACTGTCTGATCCACTTCCAGAAGATAACTGGGATGGTTACACTGGCTTTAT
>NZ_JADDYG010000397.1:20792-21414 GCF_015163535.1 Vibrio sp. OPT46
TGGCGCACGTTCTAAGCGTGAAATGTTCTACGTAGAAGATTTCGATATGCTACAAGCTGAGAATGACAACTTCGTATGGCACTGTGCACTGTCTGATCCACTTCCAGAAGATAACTGGGATGGTTACACTGGCTTTATTCACAACGTTCTTTACGAGAACTACCTACGTGATCACGAAGCGCCAGAAGACTGTGAATACTACATGTGTGGTCCACCTATGATGAACGCTGCTGTAATCGGCATGCTAAAAGATCTAGGTGTAGAGGATGAAAACATCCTACTAGATGACTTCGGTGGTTAATTCCTCCAAGTGATTGAATCTATGGCTAGCTCTCCAAGAGAGCTAGCCATTATTTTTTATAGACATAAAACTGATACTCAACAGTTGATATAGGTAATCGGATTGAAAGGATTGATCCTATTTCCCATATCAATTCAACAACATTGGGAGTTAACAAGTGAAAAAGTGGCTTGTTGCATTTGCTTCTCTATTGATTTTGGCTGGCTGTGAGCAGCCTGCAGAGCAAATTCATTTAAGTGGCCCTACCATGGGGACTTCTTACAACATCAAGTATATCGAGCAAGATGGTATTCCAACGCCAAAAGCGATGCAGACAGAAAT
>NZ_JADDYG010000397.1:21424-47756 GCF_015163535.1 Vibrio sp. OPT46
TTCAACAGTTGATATAGGTAATCGGATTGAAAGGATTGGTCCTATTTCCCATATCAATTCAACAACATTGGGAGTTAACAAGTGAAAAAGTGGCTTGTTGCATTCGCTTCTCTATTGATTTTGGCTGGCTGTGAGCAGCCAGC
This sequence comes from Vibrio sp. OPT46, assembly GCF_015163535.1. NCBI lineage: Bacteria > Pseudomonadati > Pseudomonadota > Gammaproteobacteria > Vibrionales > Vibrionaceae > Vibrio > Vibrio sp. OPT46. Next base: position 21,568 of record NZ_JADDYG010000397.1, read on the forward strand.
AGATCAAATTCATTTAAGTGGCCCTACCATGGGGACTTCTTACAACATCAAGTATATCGAGCAAGATGGTATTCCAACGCCAAAAGCGATGCAGACAGAAATTGATCGCTTATTGGAAGAGGTTAATGACCAAATGTCGACCTATCGTGACGACTCAGAGTTAAGTCGTTTTAACCAGCATCAAACGAGCGAGCCATTTACAGTTTCGACACAAACAGCAACGGTAGTGAAAGAAGCAATTCGTCTTAACGGTCTTACTTTAGGCGCGTTGGATGTGACGGTCGGCCCTCTAGTTAATCTGTGGGGGTTTGGTCCAGAAGCTCGTCCAGATGTAGTTCCAACCGATGAAGAACTCGCTGCTCGCAAAGCAAATACCGGTATTCACCACCTATCTGTTGATGGTAATAAACTGTCCAAAGATCTTCCTAACTTGTACGTCGACCTATCGACGATTGCGAAAGGTTGGGGGGTTGACGTGGTTGCTGACTACCTTCAATCTGAAGGGGTACAGAACTTTATGGTCGAAGTTGGCGGTGAAATGCGTCTCAAAGGTGTCAATCGTGAAGGTGTGCCTTGGCGTATCGCAATTGAAAAACCGACCGTTGATGAACGTTCAATTCAAGAAATTATTGAACCAGGCGACATGGCAATTGCAACAAGTGGTGACTATCGTAATTACTTTGAGAGTAATGGTGTGAGATACTCTCATATTATTAATCCACGAACAGGCAAACCAATTCATCATAAAGTGGTGTCTGTAACGGTATTAGATAAATCGTCGATGACTGCTGATGGTCTTGCAACTGGTCTTATGGTGCTAGGTGAAGACAAAGGCATGGCAATTGCGAACGAAAATAATATTCCTGTTTTCATGATTGTGAAAACGGAAGATGGTTTTAAAGAGTTGGCTTCGGAAGCATACAAGCCATTCATGAAGAAATAACAACAGAAGTGAGCATGTTTTTATGAATACATTTCTAATTACCTTTGCTGTGTTTGTCGCGGTAATCACTGCAATGGCTGTCGGATACATTTTCCAAAAGAAAGTCGTGAAAGGTAGCTGTGGTGGCTTAGGGGCAGTTGGCATCGAAAAAGTGTGTAATTGTCCAGAACCCTGCGATGCGCGTAAAAGACGTGAAGCGCGCGAGGCTGCGCGTGCTGAGAAATTGGCGGCGTGGGAAAAAGATAGAATTGCTTAGTATTGGTTAATCGTACTAAGAAAGTGATAAAGCTCAGCGATCTGCTGAGCTTTATTTTTAGGCGGCTAGCCAAAACTCAAATGTCCGAGAAAGAGCCCAATACCGTGTTTTGTTGTTTCTTTCTCTCATGTTACAGAGCAAGACCACACCGATAGTCATTAGGACGAAGAAATGATTTGGTTACGTCCGTTCTCTTTGGCCATGTAAAGTCGCTCATCCGCCACTTTTATTTGTTGTTCCAGCTCCCCCTCGATGTTGCTTACACCAATACTCGCGGTCACAAGAATGTTTTTGTCCAAATAAGTTATTGGCGTTTTTTCTATGCGCTGTCGCATTTGCTCTAAGCGTGTTAGAAAGCTGTCATAGTCGCCACTGGCTTGAATACAAAACTCCTCGCCACCCAGCCTAGCGACAATATCATTTGGAAAATAGATTTTTAGAATATTCGCTATCATGACTAACACAGCATCGCCACCCTCATGTCCGTGTGTATCATTTACTTGCTTAAAGAAATCGATATCAAGCATCGCGATGTTTCTTTGAGCGTTTTCTACATGGGGTTGCTCAAACAGAAAGCGGCGGTTCCATAAGCCCGTTAGCGCATCTTGATTGGCCATTTTAAACAGTTCAGATGTTGCGTCTTTGATATCTAACAGTTGGTGAATACGGCAAAAAAATTCTTCTTGATTAAATGGCTTGTATAAAAAGTCATTGGCCCCTGCTTTTAGAAACCTAGCCGTCATTGTCTTAGAGTTACTACCCGACAAGCCGAGAATGGCTAATTGATTTTTATCCCACTTCCGACGTAATTCACGCACCATCGTAATGCCATCTTTAACGGGCATGTCATGGTCGGTTAAAATGAGAGTGATATCTGGATTTTGCTCGACAAGCTCTAGGGCTTTTTGCCCATTGTCAGCTTCCAACGTTTGAATATATTGATGCTCCAAAAGTTGGGCAATGTGTCTTCTTACGGTGTGTGAATCATCAACGACTAAACATTTGTGTTGTTGATTGTTGGTTAGTCGCTTGAGGAGTGGTAATAGATAGGAAACGGACGCCATGCTGTCTTTCAAAATATAGTCGAGGACACCTTTTGCGAGCATCTTTTCGCGAGTGTCTTCTTGAAATCGAGCCGTTAAAACAATGACACGATGACCATGTTCCAAAACGAGGTCAATAATCTCGCCATCTTGAGCATCCGGTAAACAATAGTCTAAAACCGCACAGAAGAGGTCCTGTGCTGAAGATAACAAGTTCTTTGCCTCCGCGTAGCTTTCTGCTGCGATGACCTCATAACCAGCTTGGCTTATTGTTTGGCAAAGAAAGTTTTTAAACGCACGACTATCTTCAACAACCAGAATCTTATTACTCAAGCGCAGTCCCCAAAATTAATTGTTTAAAATCAATGATAACTAAAATTAAACTTATCGCCATCAAAAAACACATGTCAACCAAAAGTAGAACAACTACCCAAATGTTTGACACGCATCCGTTAACATCACATCATTATTCCTGTCTTAGTTATATAATTATGTTTAGCTAACGTAGGGAGAAAGTAGTATGGAAATGCATCAACATGGTATGGCTGAGCTATTTCAACAACTGGGCCTCGGTAGCTCTCCTCAAGAAATGAAAGATTTTATTAATCAACATCGACACAAAAGAGATTCTGCGCCTTTACATGAAGCTAGCTTTTGGACGATGTCACAGGCGAACTTTCTAAAACAAGCCATCGAAGAAGATGCAGATTGGGCCGAATTGGTCGATCAATTGGACGTAATGCTTCGAGATTGACGTTCGCTTAAACACGCCCATTTCTCTTCAGGTAGATTTGATTTATACTGTTTTTTTGAACAGTGCTTTGATGGCTATGTCAGATCGAATTAGAAAAATTATTCATGTCGATATGGATTGTTTTTATGCTGCCGTAGAGATGAGAGATAACCCCAGTTACCGTGGCATTGCACTCGCTGTTGGCGGACATGAAAAGCAGCGTGGAGTGATTAGCACCTGTAATTATGATGCGCGTAAATATGGTGTTCGCAGTGCAATGTCAACGGCGCGCGCGCTGCAACTCTGTCCTCATTTGTTGGTTGTGCCCGGTAGAATGCATGTATATAAGCAAGTCTCTCAGCAGATTCGTGCTATTTTTGAGCGTTATACGCCTATCATTGAACCTCTCTCATTGGATGAAGCATACCTCGATGTCACGGACTCGACAGCTTGCCGTGGCTCCGCAACGTTGATCGCAGAGTCAATTCGCCGTGATATCTGGAGTGAACTTGGGTTGACGGCATCGGCGGGCATTGCTCCGATTAAGTTTCTTGCCAAGGTCGCGTCAGACATGAACAAGCCCAACGGTCAGTTTGTGATTCCGCCAGAGAAAGTCCAAGAGGTTATCGATAGTCTTCCGTTAGAGAATATTCCTGGCGTGGGGAAGGTGAGTCTTGAGAAGCTCCACCAGGCCGGTTTTTATCGATGTGAGGACATTAAAAACAGTGACTATCGAGAGTTGTTGAGGCAGTTTGGTCGTCAGGGTGCCTCCTTATGGCAGCGAAGCCATGGAATTGATAATCGAGAAGTCGTTGTTGAGCGCGAGAGAAAGTCCGTCGGTGTGGAAAGGACCTTCAGCCAGAACATCGCAACCTATGGTGAATGTTGGCAAGTGATTGAGGAGAAACTTTATCCTGAACTCGAGAAACGTTTAGAGCGTGCAAGCCCAGATAAGTCGATTATTAAACAAGGTATTAAAGTCAAATTTGCCGATTTTCAACTGACAACAATTGAGCACATCCATCCGCAATTAGAGCTTGAGGACTTCAAGATCTTGCTAAGAGATATTCTTAAACGCCAAAATGGACGGGAAATTCGCCTTTTAGGCTTAAACGTGATGCTCAAGCCCGAAGACCAAGCGCGTCAATTGAGCTTTTTTTAGGCCCTTACCGTTTCTACCTGCGTTAATACCTGCTCAAAACTTACGTTTGCCATTGCACCATAACCTGCTAGCTTTGAGGCTTTTAGCTGGCTAATCAAAGGAGTGCTGATTCCGCACAAGAAGCGAGCAACGGCATCATTACTGATGGCCGATGGGGAAAGCTGAATAAACTCCTGCGCCCATATCGATACTTGAGATTGTTCAATATCTTCAGGTTCTGGTGCTGTGAATGTGGCGACGTGACCACGACACACGGAGCAGTGACCACATTGCTTTGGTGCATCGTGATCCGCAAAGTAGTTCGCCAATTGTGAGCTCAAACAGTGCTCGGACTGGAACAAGTGCAGCATGGTGTGGATTCTTTCGATATCTTTGCTTTCTTTGGATTGGAACAGTTCATACAGTTGTTGGATTAAAACATCCGAGCTCTGTTTGGTTGGCATAACTGAGTACACGTCCGTCAGTTGTTTGCTCTCTAGTTCTATCCAGCCGTTCTGGTGAAAATAGTCGAGCGCTGCGACAACTCGGCTGCGTTCCGATTGATAGTTCAGCCATAGCGCTTCTAGATCAACTTGGCACCACACTTTGGCTTTTTGTGAGCAGGAAAAAATGGCCTCCACAAATTGACGTCGCTCGCCTTGAAATTGATTCACAATAAATTGCTGATCGTGCAAAAACTTAAACCGATATTCCGCAAAGTAACTGTACTTTGCTTCAATGACGTTATGTAGCTCCAAATAAACCAACAAGGTTTTGAGTGGCAATTGGCGGATATTACTTTCACGCGACAAACGCAGTGGCACTACCTCCCATTGTGGAGCATGTTCTTTCGCTTGCTCGACTACATAGTTAATTGACGTAAATTCTGGTGTGTCACCATAGACAAAGTTCTCCAACACCGTTAAGCCGGACGTATTGCCTAGCAGAATGCACTCCGAGCGTTGCCCGTCCCTGCCTGCACGTCCAATCTCTTGTGCGTAGTTCTCGATTGATTTGGGTAAGTCGAAGTGAATGACGCGGCGAATATCAGATTTATCGACCCCCATACCAAATGCAATCGTTGCAACAATACAGTCAATTTGGCCATCCATGAACTGCTGTTGGATTCGTTCACGAACGTCGCTTTTCATGCCAGCGTGGTATGCGTGAGCGTTAATGCCAATATGGATTAATGACTTTGCTACTCGTTCTGCTGTTTGCTGCTGCGTCACGTATACGATGGTCGGAAGCTTAGGTGAAGAGGCGATGATCTCACTGAGCTGTTCTTGTTTCTTTGTTTCCTCACACGGGATCACCGATATATCCAGATTGGGGCGGTAGAAGCCTGTAACGGTAATATGTTCACTGGCAATATCGAACTTTTTTTGCATGTCTTCAATAACTGCAGGCGTTGCCGTTGCGGTGAGAAGTAAAGACTGTGGGATGTTCAGTTCACGTTGATATTGCGGTAGTTTGAGATAATCTGGACGAAAGTTATGCCCCCATTCGGAAATACAGTGCGCTTCATCAATGACCATCAAAGAAATCGGTACTTGGCGAATGAATTCACGAAAACGCTCGTTTTTTAGCCGCTCAACAGAAATCATCAAGATTTTGATTTGTCCATTCTTCACGCCAGCCATGACCTTTTGTGCTTCTTCTCTACTTTGACTGCTATCGATAGAAGCGGCAGCGATTCCTTTACTTTGTAAAAAGCTCAGTTGATCCTTCATTAACGCCAACAACGGAGAGATCACCAACGTAAGGTTGGGTAATATGGTTGCAGGTAGTTGATAACAGAGTGACTTCCCCGAGCCTGTAGGAAAGATTGCCGCAGCAGAGTAACCATTCATAACGGCTTCAATAACGGGTTGCTGACCTTGGCGTAATGAGTCAAAACCAAATACAGATTGAAGTGTTTGATGCAGCGAGTCACTTTGCATAATAGGGAAACCTTTCTTTGATGGTAAACTTGGCTACATTAACACACCACGAATACTAAACGCGCGTCCTAAAAGTATGAACAAAGCTGACTTAGTCCAAATTATCATCCAACATCTGGAAGAAAAACTTCAAGTTGCCCATGCATCGGCTCAGCGAGCTATCGATGCCGCGACAGATGAAGAAACTGTTCCCGAGCATAAGTACGATACATTGGCACTTGAAGCCGCGTATCTTGCTCATGGACAAGCCATGCGGATCCAAGATAGTGAAGAGGAATTGCGTCAATATCGTTCTTTAGTGACTCGTGACTTTAAGAATGCGCCTGTTGGTGTTGGTGCTTACGTTGTTCTCGCAGATGAGAATTTGATCGAAAAGCACTTCTTTGTAGGCCCTTGCTCTGGTGGTTTGACTGTTCAATATCAGGCTCAGGAAGTCTTTGTCTTAACAGCAAAATCTCCTCTTGGTCGAGCGTTGTTCGGAAAAGAAGAAGGTGATGAGGTTGACGTAAAAATAGGAGATAAAACAAATTGTTACGAAGTCGTGACGATTTGCTGACATCTCATGTATCACTCAGTGTTATGTTTAACACGAGTAATGTTAAATAAAAGAGAATGACATGAAAAAGCTTTTTACACTCTCATTGCTGATGGTCAGTGCTACTGGTTATGCAGCGCAGTGTCGTGTGGACATCAATAATGAAGTCCGTATGGATGGGCAAAGCTTGGAAATTCGCCAAACGACAGGTGATAAAGCTGTCGTGGATGAGGATAACAACCTCTTCATCAAAGGTGAGCTAATTGAACTCAATGCCGACCAAAAAGCGGCAATTGAAGACTATCGCGAAAAAATGAACGCGTATATTCCACAAGCAAAGCAATTGGCGAGTGATGGTTTAGCGCTTGCGAATGATATTATTGATGATGTTGCGGAAAGCCTCGATGCACCTGGTGCGTTTGATAATGTAAAAGTCGCAGTAAAGGACTTTTTCGCTGATGTTGAATCACGTTACTACAAAGATGGTGATTTCATCCTGCCTGCGGAGAGTTTTGAGTCTATGACACAAGGGTGGACTGAAGACTTTGCAAAAGCACAAGAGATCTTCAATAAAGAGTTTTTAGCCAGTTCGTTGGATGCTTTATCGAAAAAAATGAAGGAAGAGGGAGGGATAAACCTCACTGCATTATCAGAGAGTATGGCTGAACTCAGCGCGAAAGTAGAAGAGCGTTTAGCCGAGCATTCGAAAGAGGTAGAACAACAAGCAGAAGACTTGTGCGATTCGCTGGATGACATGGCAGGGCAAGAAAACGATCTGTTGAAGAAAATCCCTGAGCTAAAAGATTACCGAGTATTTACGATTTAATTACTCATTAAAAAGCAAAAACTCGATGAGATAAAGAAAGAGAGCACTATTGTGCTCTCTTTGCGTTTTACTCGCTTATTCTTTGATAGCTTATTGCGCATTCATCTCGGTGAGTTTATCGCCGACAGGTTTTGAGAAGTTAAAGCCATCATGCTGATCCCAGTTGATAGACCATGTCATTACTCCTGCATAATTCGGGTAATGGTACGCTGGTTTAACGGTGCCACATGAAGTGCCTTTGGTTAAACAATCTAGTGCGTTGATAATATTCTGTGTTGGAGCCTGCCCTGAATTTGCCGAGCTAGGACCTGAAGGTAAACCGATTGCGACTTGATCATCGCGCAATGGTGCAAATTGAGTGCCGTCGGCCAACTCAAAACCTTCGATAAGCATTTTAGATTGCGCTACCATCATATCCACAGAGCCTTCTGGTGCACTGCCTGGCAGGTATGGGTTTGGCAAACCGCCGTTGTTATATAACTGGACGTGAAGCAAGTCGAGCGTGCTGCGTGTCTCGTTTATCACAGGAATGTAAGCTCCCCAAATACCGCTGTAAGCCACATAGCCGCCTTGAACATAAGGGTGCTCAGGCGCCATGGTTAGGTACATATCTCCACCCATGTTTTGCTCTATTTGAAGCAAAGCACGACCAAGGCGAGCTTGAATTTGCGAGCCATGAACTAAGTTAGAACCACTCTCTAAATCCACATCTAGACCATCAAAGCCCCACTCAGCGATAAGACCTGTTAGGCTAGAGACAAAGTTGGCTTCATCTTGGTCGGTATTCAGCGTAATCGTGCCTTCTGCGCCGCCAAGAGAGAGAACAAACTTCTTACCTTTAGCTTGAAGCGCTGCCATGTCCTGCTTGAATTGTGTTGGATCGAGTGCTGGACAATCGCTGTAAATATCGCCTGAATATAGATTAAAGTGCACAGTGCCATCACTGTTGCGATCATTTTCAGCAAAGGCAATATCAATCACATCCCAAGCATCTGCCATATCTGCTAGACGAATTGGACAGCCCGCACCATTTACAAAATTGTGCCAGTAACCGATGAGTTTATGGCGTTTCTCTACTTGCTCAACCACCGTTATTGCTGCGGCGTCAGACAGTGCATTGCTTCCTGACAAATCCACAGCTTGGGCGCTAACTGTAAAGTTACCAAGTGCAGTTGGTGTCCAGTTGGCTGTGTAAGGTGCTGTGGTATCGGTTGCAACAATAGAGCCGTTGATCATGAAATCAACGTGTTTAATGCCTGAAGTTAAAGACGTTGCATCGGCGCTTAATGCGAGACTTTTGCCTAATCCGACGGTTTGACCGCTGCTTGGTGAAGTCAGAGAGACGACCAAATCTTTATCGCTGACTTCCACACCAACCAGGGACTCTGACGTGTTGTTATCATTATCGGTTGCGACGGCTTTAAGCTGGTTAGCGCCAATAAGTGTGGCGTTCCAAGTAACGGAATATGGCGCTTGAGTGGTGACCCCTAAGCTGGTGTTGTTCGCAAAAAACTCAACTTGCGTGACTGTGCCATCAGCATCGCTTGCGTTTGCCGTGATTTCGTTATTGCTGCCAGCGAGCACGACTTGTCCATCCGTTGGTGCCGTAATGGTAACTTGCGGTGGTGTCGAACAAGCACCTAGGCCACTCCAAGCATCTTGCCAGTATAGCCCTTCACCAGGCTCGTAAGCCCATGTCGCATCCGAGGAGCACCAACCAGCAACATCACAACGATATTTTTGGTTGAAGTGAGAAATCAGGTCGCCAGCTTGATAACTTGTGCCTGCCACATAAGGTACTGCATCTGCACATCCGCCCGTTCCGGTTTCTGAATTACTAATAACCAGCGCTACTTCTTGGCTCATCGTTGCGAGGTTTGTATCATCAGTCGCTTGTGCTTTGAACGAGTATGTACCTGGACTAGCGGTCCATTGATATTCGTAAGGTGCGCTAGTATCAATGGCGACAGATTGATTGTTTACGAAGAACTCAACTTGTGTGACCACACCATCAATATCGTCAGCTTGAGCGGCTACGGTTAGGTTATCGCCTACATTAAGCACTTCTGTGCCTACTGGGCTTGTCAATGAAATGCTTGGTGGCGGTAATTCGACTTGTGGTTGAACTTGGATAGAAATCGTCGTGGTGCTAACAGCTCCCTCATTATCTGTCGCAATTGCGGTCAATTGCGAGATCCCTTCAATAGCTGTCCAAGAAGCTTCGAATGGTGCTTGAGTTACCACAGCAACGGTTTGGTTGCCTGCAACAAACTCAATTTGTGTGATTTGGCCATCTTCGTCAGTTGCGTTGGCTAACAAAGTGATCGCACTGCCTTCGGGAATTTGTGCGTTGTTTATTGGAGAGGAGAACGACACCGTTGGTGATAAATTGTTGCTTCCACCATCACATTGCCCTAACGCTTTCCATGCTTCCCAAGATCCTGAGTTGGTCACGGGATCATTGCCTTGCGTCCAATATGCAGCCTCATAAGCGGCTCCTTGCGTTTTTACTAAAGCGCCCGATGTATAAGTCGCAGTGCTGTCCCAGTCGGGTAAACTTTGACAGTTATAGGCTTGAGCTTGGTAGCTGGCGCTGAGTGCTACAACCATCGCTCCGTGAAGTAGGGTGACCTTCATTTTCCTCTCCTTGAATCATGGGTATAAATGAGAACAGAGTAATAACTAGCTGATAAATAGACATTAGGGGGAAAAAGCGAAGCACAATATTCTGCTTTTCGACACAGTATCACGAGGAACAGTTCGTCCCTTACACCAGAGCTCATTATTTTTCGGCTCACTTCACGGCAGAAGGATTGGTAAAATTCAGCCACGTAAAACGAACAACAGTCGCGAGGCTTTTGAGCGATGAATATGAGATGTACGTTAAAATTTACAAGCTGAATGACTACAAATTGTTTCAACTGTCGAGGATTTAACCGAGGTGCTCTTGTTGAATAGTGAATATTGCTATAGTGTACTAGTTAGCTAGTTCAATGATATTTTTGTGTGAGTAGTATGACACAGCAAACCTCTTCTCAGCCTCGCGAGCATTTTGGCTCTCGTCTCGGGTTCATCTTAGCTGCCGCAGGTGCCGCAGTTGGCCTTGGCAATATTTGGGGCTTCCCAACTCAAGCAGCCAGTAATGGTGGCGGTGCTTTCCTGTTAGTTTATTTGGTGATGATTCTTATCGTCGCATTTCCGATGCTGGTGGTTGAAATGGCGATTGGTCGCCATGGTCAAGCCAACCCTGTAGACAGTATGCGTGCAATCACAGATAACCCTGCCGGTAAAAAGCTCGGCGGCATTGTGGGTTGGATTGGTTTAAGCGTACCAAGCGCTGTCTTAGCGTTTTATTCAATTGTTGGTGGTTGGTTGATCTGCTTTTTACTGGGTGCAATCACAGATCTAATGGGGTTAGAAGCTGCAACTCAATGGCTAAAGGGCTTTAGTGTTGAACGTAACTTGTTCGGAACCATTACTTTTTATGTACTGACGATTCTCATCGTACAAGGTGGCGTAAAACAAGGTATTGAGAAGTGGTCCACACGTTTGATGCCAGCATTGTTTGTTTTGTTTGCTCTGCTATTTGCTTACATCATGACGCAAAACGGTGCGATGGAAGGTCTGAAACATTACCTAGTGCCGGATTTTGAAAAGGTATGGGACCGCAAGTTGATTCTTGCTGCAATGGGGCAGGGCTTCTTCTCGCTTACGATCGGTGGCTGTTCAATGCTGATTTATGGCTCTTACTTGAGTAAGAAAGAGAACCTACCAAAGATGGCGATGAACGTGACCATGGTAGATACTGCCGTTGCTTTCATTGCAGGATTGGTGGTGATGCCAGCGATGTTTGTGGCAATGCAAAAAGGCGTTCAGATCTATGCAGAAGATGGCTCTCTATTAAGCTCTGATACGTTGGTATTTACCGTATTGCCATTGATGTTTGATAGCTTAGGTTTGCTTGGTCAATTGTTCTCTATTGTGTTCTTCTTATTGCTGACGATTGCGGCGCTAACGTCCTCCATTTCAATGTTAGAGTGTCCAGTGGCTTTAGTGAGTGAGCGCTTCAATACTAAGCGCAGCGCAACGAGCTGGGTTTTAGGTGGTCTCATTGCCTTGTTCAGTGTGGTGATTGTTTATAACTTTGGCGCTCTGTTTGGTATGGTCGCGACGGTTGCTACTCAGTATCTACAACCAACCGCTGCGCTCTTATTCTGCTTATTTGGTGGTTGGGTATGGAATCGCAACTCAAAAATCAAAGAGCTTGAGCAAGGTTGCCCGGAGTTTACGCAAGGTTGGTTTGGTAAGTTATGGCCTGCGTATGTGAAGTTTGTATGTCCAATTCTTGTGGCGACAGTCATCTGGGCTTCATTTGGCTAACCGAGACGCCTATCGAATAAAAGAAAAGGGCTTGATGGTAACTCATCAAGCCCTTTTTCATATTGGTTATTCTCGTTTCGGTTATCCGCCAAGCATGGTGTGGATTAACGGAATTGTCCTGCTTCTGGAAGAAAGTCAAAACCAGCAGAAGCCAGTTTTGTCTCCAGTGCTGTGCGTTCGATATCGAAGAAAGCCACCAGTTTATCTAAGTCACCACCGAAGTCGTCGCGTAGCTTCATATTCACAATGCTCATCAGCATGACAGGATCCATGGATTCAAAGTTCGCTAGATTCATTACTTATCCTCAAAATCTGAAATCAGTAGGTTTGCCGCAGCAAATGCCGCTTTTTCACGCACTTCTTTAGGCAGGGACTCATCCGCTGCAACATCGTTCAGTGCTTTAACTGCACATGAAATTGCTTGGGGAATATAAGCTTGATCGCCACTACCAATCTGAGCATAAAGCTCACGAACCAGTTCACAACAGCCGTATACTTGCATGTTTTCTTTCCACTAAATGATAACTTATCTCAATATACACACAGCGGATTTGAAACTCAAAGTACAGAGTTGTTTTGGCTCAAGTTGAAGGTTTGCTTGAGCGAGATTTAATCACTGCATTTGTGCTTCTAACTGCTGGGTGACTTCTGGTGAAAGTTGAAGTTGTTTTGCTAGTTCTTGCAGATACGCTTTTTCCATAAAGTTTTGTTCATCAGCGACGATCAAAGACGCCAGGTAAATTTCTGACGCTTGTTGAGGAGAGGTCGCCTGATTAGCAATTTCAGCAGGATCAAGCGGTTTGTTTAACTCTTGCTGAACGAGGTGACGAACGTGCTCATCTGCGCCCATATCCGCGAGAGCTTGTTCAATGCGAGCCATTTCCTCTTCATCAACGTGACCATCAGCTTTTGCAGCTCCAATCATTGCTTTTAAAATTAAGACACTGTGTTTACTGTCATCGGGGTCAAAGGTTTCTTGAACACCTTGACCGGATTGCTTGGCTTGCCAGTCGTTATACACTTTGTAGGCCAAGGCTCCAAGCGCAGCTGCGCCACCGACTTTTAATGCGCTTGACCCTATTTTTTTAGTCATTTTTTTACTTTTCTTTGAGCCCATCAACATACCGATGAGGCCTCCGCCTACAGCACCTGCTCCTAGCGTTTTTAGGCTACTTGAATTTGATGAGGATTTGATGTTGTTGGTTTGTTTGCCCAATGCATCTGCACCTTGCTTAAGTAAATCTGATTTGAGTGCTTGGTTTAGAAGACTTTTTAAATCCATAACTGACCTCCTTTAGATGATGAAATCAGTTTAATAGCAAGAAGCTGAACCAAAGATTAACAAAGTGAATAGTTCGAAAAAGGTGGAGGGGGGCGTTGAGCTGTAATAAAAAGGGCTGACCGAAGCCAACCCTTTTTAACTATTTGAAACTACTTCAAGTGCGAACTCGTCTAGTGCTTACTTTAGTTGAGCTTTTACGTGCTCAACAATGTCAGTCATTGCGACTGCTGTTTTCTCACCAGTAGCACGGTTCTTGTATTCGAAGTTGCCTTCTTTCATTGAGCGGTCACCGATAATAATGGTATGCGGTACACCAATAAGCTCCATGTCAGAGAACATTACGCCTGGGCGTTCTTTACGGTCGTCAAATAGCACTTCGATGCCCATTGCTGTTAGCTCAGCGTACAATTTCTCAGCGGCTTCTTTCACTTCTTCTGACTTGTGCATGTTCATTGGAACGATCGCTACCTGGAATGGTGCGATTGCATCTGGCCAGATGATGCCGTATTTGTCGTGGTTTTGTTCAATAGCAGCCGCTACTACGCGAGTGATACCGATACCGTAACAACCCATTTCTAGGATGACGTTCTTACCATCAGGACCCAGTACACCACAGTTCATCGCTGCGGAGTAAGCGTTACCTAGTTGGAAGATATGGCCAACTTCGATACCACGCTTAAGCTGGATAATGCCCTTGCCACATGGGCTTGGGTCACCTTCCACAACGTTACGTAGGTCTTCAACTTGGCCAAGCTCTACATCACGACCCCAGTTAATACCGAAGTAGTGTTTGCCATCGATGTTCGCGCCCGCACCGAAGTCGCTCATTACCGCAACGCTGCGGTCAACAATGAACGGCAGTTTAAGGCCAACAGGGCCAAGTGAACCTGGGCCTGCACCGATAAGCGCACGAATTTCTTCTTCAGATGCCATTTCCAGTGGAGCTGCAACCTGAGGAAGGTTTTCTGCTTTCACTTCGTTCAGTTCATGATCACCACGAATAATAAGCGCGATGATTGGCGCATCAACTTCGTCAGATGCTTTCACAAACAGTGTTTTCACTGTTTTTTCAATTGGTAGTTCGAACTGCTCAACCAATTCAGCGATTGTTTTCGCGTTTGGCGTATCAACCAACGTCATTTCTTGTGTTGGTGCCGCAGCCTCAGAGGCTGGAGCTAGTGCTTCTGCTTTTTCAATGTTTGCCGCGTAATCTGACTCGCTAGAAAATGCGATGATATCCTCGCCGCTTTCAGCCAGTACGTGGAACTCTTGAGAGCCGCTACCACCGATAGCACCGCTATCTGCAAGTACAGGACGGTAATCCAGACCCATGCGATCGAATGCTTTACAGTAAGCATCGTGCATTGCGTCGTATGACTTTTGTAGGCCGTCTTTATCAATGTCAAAGCTGTACGCATCCATCATTGAGAATTCACGTGAACGCATTACACCGAAGCGTGGACGACGTTCGTCACGGAATTTGGTTTGGATTTGGTACAGGTTTAGCGGAAGCTGTTTGTAAGAGCTCACTTCATTGCGAACAAGGCTAGTGATCACTTCTTCAGCGGTTGGGCTAAGTACAAACGGACGAACATGACGGTCAGTAAAGCGAAGTAGCTCAGGACCCATCTTTTCGCTGCGGCCTGTCTCTTCCCATAGTTCAAACGGCTGAACAACGGGCATCAAAGTTTCGACTGCGCCTGCATTGTCGATTTCTTGACGAACGATGTTTTCGACTTTACGCAGTACACGTAGACCAGTAGGTAGCCAGGTGTATAAACCTGAAGCCAGCTTACGGATCATACCTGCACGTAGCATGAGCTGGTGGCTCACTACTTCTGCGTCGTTTGGAGTCTCCTTCAGAGTAGAAAGAAGATAATTACTGGTACGCATTAAATTTATCCGTTTATTTAAGTTAGATACTCAAGCTTGAATAAGCAGGAGTATGGGAGTTCCCTAAAGGGAAATTTGTTAGCCGTCTATAATATCAGCCAATTGCGTTTGTCAAAAGCTTTCAATAGCGGTAACCGTTATTAAGTTGCTTGTTGCTGTGAACTTTACGTTCAAGTCGAACAAATTTACCGCATATTCTTTGTCGTCCGGCTTGTTTTTCTTATATGCAGGGCGAGGATCTTGTGCCAGAACTTGTTCAATGACTGATCTTACATAGTCAGTATCGGGTCGATTTTCTATCGTTGCTAATGCTTGAGCAGAAAAGGTGACTTGTGACTTTTCTGGTTCTTGGTCTGCGTATCCGCCTTGTGCTTCCGAAATAGAATCCGAATAGGGAATATAAGGCTTAATATCCACAATCGGTGTCCCATCCACGAGATCTACACTGCCTAAATCAAGATAGATTTGATCGCCTTGCTTAGTGACTCCTTTCACTTCAACGGCTGACATTCCGATTCCGTTTGGACGGAAAGTCGAGCGCGAGGCAAAGACACCAATTCGTTCATTGCCGCCTAATCGTGGCGGACGTACAGTTGGTTTCCAACCAGCTTCCAGATTCTGATCAAATAGAAACAACAACCAAACGTGAGAGAACTGTTCTAGCCCACGCACTGCTTCAGGGCTATTTGCTGCACCTAACAGTTTTACGCGTGCTTTAGCCTCTGGTACTAAGCGTGGTTGGCGCGGAACTGCAAACTTTTCTTTGTACGGTGTCTCAATGACGCCGATGGGTTCGATGGAATACATGGTGGACATCTCTAAGAATTCATTGAGATGAAAAGTATCACAAATTTCTCTTGCTTTTCTTTTTGATAATGATTATTAATTAAAATGTTATAACATAACAATTTAATTGAAAGGAAAAGTATTATGAAACCAGGAATCCACCCTGAATATCGTCCTGTGGTGTTCCACGACACCAGTGTAGATAAGTACTTTGTCGTTGGTTCTACGTTGAAAACGGAGAGAACCATAGAATGGAAAGATGGCAAAACTTACCCTTACTTTACGTTAGATGTGTCGTCAGCTTCTCACCCGTACTACACCGGTAAACAGCGCGTTGTACAAACCGAAGGTCGCATTGCGAACTTCAACCGTCGTTTTGGTCAATTTAAGAGCGAAAAGGAATAAATCATGAAGGTAGTAAAATCATTAAAAAGTGCAAAAAGTCGTCATCCGGATTGCCAGATTGTAAAACGGAGAGGGCGTCTTTATGTCATTTGTAAAACGAACCCGAGATTCAAAGCTGTGCAAAAGTAATCAACCTGCATATATCTAACTTATGGTTTTGTTTAATTGATAATGTTGAGTTAATTATCTTACATGGATGAAATATCTACATTTTTATTCAATGTTGGTTATAAATGCCTCTGTTTGTCACAGTTTGTAACATTTAGGGCTTTTATTTGACCTTCTACTCAAGTACCCTTCGCACGCTTTTTGACATTTTTGTCACATTTGCATAGGAATAAAAACAAGGAGGGAACAGATGAGTTCATCTGATTCAATTAAACAAAACTCGCCTAAGAAGCCGCTGTTTACGCGCTTTTTGGATACTGTCGAATATTTGGGGAACTTATTACCCCACCCGATCACACTATTTGCCATTTTCTGTTTAGCCATTCTGGTGATGTCGGGTATTGCAGGATACTTCGAAGTTTCCGTAGTTGATCCTCGTCCTGAGGGTGCAAAAGGTCGTGCCGCGGATGGCATGATTCATGTCGTTAGCTTGCTTAACGCTGATGGCCTTGAACTAATCGTTACCAATCTAGTGAAAAACTTTGTCGGCTTTGCACCTTTGGGTACGGTATTGGTTGCGATGTTGGGTGTTGCTATTGCTGAATACTCAGGCTTGCTATCTGCAGCAATGCGTGGCTTAGTCATGGGTGCATCACAACGCATGGTAACAGTGACGGTCGTTTTCGCGGGTATCATTTCAAATACGGCATCAGAGCTTGGCTATGTGGTACTTATTCCACTGGCTGCAATGCTGTTCCATTCTTTAGGTCGTCATCCACTTGCCGGTCTTGCTGCGGCGTTCGCTGGTGTATCTGGTGGTTACTCAGCAAACCTACTTATTGGTACGGTTGACCCGCTGTTGTCAGGCATTACTGAAACGGCGGCGCAAATGATTGACCCAACTTACACTGTTGGTCCAGAAGTTAACTGGTACTTCATGTTTGTGTCGACATTCTTCATTGCAATCACAGGTGCGTTTGTTACTGAAAAAATTGTTGAGCCAAAGCTTGGCAAATACAGTGAAGAAGAAGCCTCAGAAGATTTGTCGAACGACAAAATGGGTGGCTTAACAGACATTGAGAAGAAAGGCCTAAAACTAGCAGGTGTTGCTGTACTGGTTGTTTCAGCGCTGCTTGCTTGGACGGTTGTTCCAGAAGACGGCATTCTACGTTCTGATGCAGGTACAATTGCAGGTTCACCATTCCTGAAAAGTATCGTGGCATTCATCTTTGTGTTCTTTGCTATTCCAGGCTTTGTGTTTGGTAAAGTTGTTGGCACGATGAAGACGGATCGCGATGTAATTGATGCAATGGCGAAATCTATGTCTTCTATGGGCATGTACATTGTATTAGTTTTCTTTGCGGCTCAGTTCGTTGCTTTCTTTAAATGGACTAACTTCGGTCAGGTATTCGCGGTTGCTGGCGCTAGCTTCCTGCAAGAAATTGGCTTAACTGGCCCAATGTTGTTCTTTGCCTTCATCCTGATGTGTGGATTTATCAACCTAATGATTGGTTCGGCATCGGCACAGTGGGCAGTAACGGCTCCGATTTTTGTTCCTATGTTGATGCTTGTTGGTTATGCACCGGAAACGATTCAGGCTGCTTACCGAATTGGTGACTCGACGACAAACATCATTACTCCAATGATGAGCTACTTTGGTTTGATTCTTGCCGTAGCGACTCGTTACATGAAGAACTTAGGTATCGGTACGCTGATCGCGACCATGCTACCTTACTCAATCTGCTTCATTGTAGGTTGGAGTGTGCTGTTCTACCTATGGGTATTCGTATTTGGTTTACCAGTAGGCCCTGGCGCAGCAACATACTACACACCGTAGAAAACGGTTACCTCACACAGCTCCATTATAAAAAGCCTGCGAACGTCGCAGGCTTTTTTATCGATTGAGACTGTGTACGCAGGCTTACCTGATTATAGATGTCGGTTTATAGCTGAAAACGCATCAACAAAGGGCGATAAAAGTGCTGAGTGAGCCAGCATAAGCTTTTCCAAATTATGCGTTTGTACCAAGGTAAGTGCGCAATATAAACATAGCTAAATTCAATTTCTGGCCGGGCTTTTCTGTTGCGTTTAAAAGCCGGAGCACCTGAGCTCATATTAAAGCGACGCTGGAATATCATTGCGTGGCGGATGGTATAGGCCGATATTCGACGATACAATGCGAGGCGTTGTGGCTTATTGGTATCGTAGCCAAAAATTGGGCAAGTCATATCATTATCAATTTCTACAATGCCTAACGTAGCCAGCATCTCTTCTTGATAAAACAGTCCCACTAACTGTACTAATTTGTTCTGGCTCGCCTGTTTTAAATATTGGGTTGAAAACTGTATGTTATTGAGGCTGTATTTATCAAGGTAAAGCATGTCATATAACTCTTTGGCACGCTGAAACTCTTCATCAGTGGTCAGTGGCCTAAACTGCCAATCTTTATCATTAAGCAGTTTGAAGTCTTTCGTTAAATCTCGGTTGAAGCTGAACGCTTGCCAATCATCAAGTAAATACACTTGTCGTGTTACCAAGCTTTGCCATTTTGGCTGCTTCAATCGCTGAATTAAGTGTAAATGCTGACGCTGGTTGAGGGAGCGAAGCACCAAGGGAAAGGTGGGGTATTGATCGAGTGCGACGCGACGCAGTTCATCGAGATTTAAGGCTGCCCATTGTTCGCTATACATATTGGTGGACAAGCACTGATTGTTGAGCGTTTGGACTTGATCCAATCCAGCCAGTGATAAGATTGGTTTAGTCATATTAATAAGTAACTTACATACCCATCGAACAGCCACATTTTTGACTTTGTGAAGCTCTTCTTCGGCGTAGCCACTAAGCAGTGTCATAGGGGACACGGCATAACAGTTGTTTGGTATTTTTGGTGTTACGGAGTAGGGAATGGCAACATCATCGATATAGTAGCAACCAAAGCTTGCTGTGCATTCATCAATGGGATTCGACTGCATAAGAGTGAAAAAAGTTTTATGCCATTCTTGAGAGGAAAGTGTCATGAGTTCAATGCCTCTCCATTCCACTCAATATCAACGGTAGAAGCGTCGCTCCACTTCGTCTTGTTCTGCCTAGCTAACCGGAGTAATTCAAACATACTCCGGATTTGGCTCCCGGCCGGTAAGTTATGCTGTTGCATCACATTCACTCCAGACCACCAATCTTGCCAAGTTCGAGCCTTGAACAGGGATAATCCACCTTCCGCGATGAGTGTTATTGGACCTAAATGATGCAATCGCTGCTTGGAAGGACTGGTAAACTCCATATTAGGAAGCAGTTGGTTGCATCGAGACGAGAGTAGGTGCAAACCACTGGTGGCTCTTGGGTTACATTCAATCACGTAGAGTTCATCTTGTGATTTGATGAAGTCAAACGACACTTGCCCATGATAAGTATGACGTTTACCAAAAGCTGCGATAAATGTATCTAGTCGTTCGCACGAGATCGGCTGAAAAGCACTGGCGGCCGAGCCGTTTACACAGTATTTCGGCACATAAGCTTGGTGTGCTTTAAGGTCACCATGTTCAAAAATGGCATAGTTACACACCGGAGTCCCATGGATTTTTTGTTGCTGAACCCAAGGGTAAAGGGGCGATATCGTGGCGGCAGAAATAGACTGAGTTGTCACATCTCTTATGACTTGCCCGCCAAACCGAGAGTAAACGGGCTTTAGAACGGTTCTCTTATTAATTTCAATCTCACTTTTATCAGCGACCAAACGAGTTTTTGGAAGTGTGATTTCTGGCAAACTTTGAAGCTGTTCAAAGACGGTCAACTTGTTGTGCAGGGCATTGAGTAGTCCCACATTGGGCAGAAAAAAATCTACTTCTGGGCATTGTTTGGCAACATGAGCCAAGTAATACACTTCTTCACAAGTGGGTATCACCATATCAATACGCATCTGAGTAATGATTTTTAGGATCTGCTGTTGATAGGTGGGAAACGCAAATCGAGGCGAAGCGGTGGGGATATAAGACTCGATGCCTCGCAAAAACGATCCTAGAGGTTTTTTTAGCGAATCGGTGAGAGTTACGTCATGTCCATGATGCATACACATGGTTGCCCACTCTAGTGCAACTGGTGATCGGGCTCCGGTGATTAAGACCCGCATATGTTCACCACACGTCGTTGTTTATTCATTGGCGTCCAAATAGGCGCAGGGCGGTAACTAAATCTGACAGGATCAAGCCGCAATTGCTCAAACAACTTTATCAAGGCTTGATGTATAACCCGATGGTGGTGAACATCCGCTTCAATTTGAATGGCTTGTGACCCTGTTTGGGTGATTCGGTAATCCACGCGACTTTGGGCGGATAGTGTTATAGCGCGGTAGATGAGATCTGGTAACACCGTCACTGGGACGTGGTTTGCGTTTAGCGTGAGGCGATCACCACATCGTCCGGCAATTGCGCCAAGAGGTTCAAATACGCCATTATCCTGTTTATTCTCAATAATATCGTCGAGCTGATAACGAATAATTGGCTGAGTTTTACGACGAAAATCGGTAATGATTGGGCTGTAATGAGTACGTTCGGTATTCAGCCAATGTTTTTCGATGTAAACAACATCTTGATTCCAGCGCATTTGTCCATGCTGATCCGTACATGCAAGAAAACCTTCAGTACATTGATAGACTTCATGGAGTTCGCTGTCGAACCGTTGAGAAATAAAGTGACGGTCACTCTCGGTTAGGACTTCTGCACCAGAAATGATCCGCTGTGGTTGAATTGCGGGTTGACCAAATTGACCGCTGAACTGGGCGCAGAGCTGAAGAGCTTGCGCACTACCAACCAAAAGCGTGGGTTGGAACTCATCCAGCTCTTTTATCCATTCTTGGTAAGGTTTGGTTAAATCGGCATAAAAAAATGTTACAGGCCCTTTCGCGACGGATTTATACAGTGGGCTGTTGGCGCGCAAGGCTAGAGCAATTCGGTGTTTTTGCCATAGGTTGGGCAACAGGCGAGCCAATATATTGCCAGCCCATAGTTGTGTTTCCTGTTTGTCAGCAAGAAACAACCCGCGCATGCCTGATGTGCCCGAAGAAAGCCCAACAGTAACATCGCCAACTTTCGAAGCGGCGAAGTTGCGTGACTGTTCTGCGTCGAGTGCTTGTTGCATTAGCTGTTCAGCATCTAAGCCTTTCGTATTCAACTCCGAGAGGTTCTCCATCATGGTTTGCTTATTCATGATAGGGAAATCACTGAGTGGTGCACCTTGAAGTGAGCGGTAATACGGTGAATGACGGCATACCCAATCCAAGTGTTGCGTTAAGTGTTGTTGCTGCCATGTTTCGACTTGTTCCCTTGAGCCGAAGGGGCGGTAGCGGGTTCGCCAGAATTCTGAGATAAGCGTTCTCACTTCATCCATCCTTCTTTGATTAGCTGCTGGATAGTTTCCTGACAATGTGAAGGCACGAAGCGAACAAAGTGGTGGGTTTGTTGGTAGCAACTTCTCAACTCGGAGAGGGTGTTTTTATAGGCTTTTGTATCATCGCAAAGCATGTTCGCCAGCCAATGTTGATCGATATTTTCACTCAAGCTCTCGATTAACCAGCATGCATCGGCGAGTAAGAACAGCCAACTTTGGTCTCTTTTAACTAGCAAGCCCACTTGACCCGCAGCATGGCCTGGCAAGCTAACCATATAAATGAATCCGTCGTCGAACATGTCTTTACAGAGCAAATTAACACCTTGGCACTGAGGAATAATTTGGCTGATTGGTACGGAAAAGTCACTATGAATGAATAAGTTAGATTCAAGTTGTGGAGGAAGTAGAGCTTTTAGGTATCCTTTTCTTACGCCTCCAATTCGACCACTCTTAGTAATTGCATCCACCCCTTTTTGTTGGCAATGCAATTGAGAGTGGGAAAACTCAGACACGGCAGCAATGTGATCAGCATGGAAGTGGGAGAGTACTAAGTGTTCAATATCATGAGGTTTGAGACTTTCTTTTGCTAACTGCGCAACAATTCCGTGTTCTTTGTTATAGCGACAAGGTGTTGTCCAAGCATAAAAACGTTCAGGGAAGGGACGAGTCGCGCTAAAAAAATGCTCGTGATATCCCGTGTCAAACAGGATGTTGCCTTGTGTTGGGTGCTGAATTAACGCAACGGCTGCCGGAAATGCTCTAGGCTTGATACCAGAACCTGGTTTGACAACAAAGCCTGGGTGTACGCAGTGTCCAACCTCAAAGATTTTTATTTTTAGACCAGTTTGCATACTGCTGTATTCCTTCTTGAATTGAAAAAAGCGGTTGGTAATTCAGTGTTTGTTTCGCCTTGCTGATATCCAGAGTTTGATGATAGTTAAACAATCCTGCGCTGTATGAGGTGAGCCTTGGTTCTGGCTGATGTGGTAAGTGCCTTCGTATTTGCTCACTGAGCTTTAATAATGGTGATACAACGCCATATGGTAATGATTGTAACGTTACTTTTAGGTTTAACCCCTCACATAAAGCTTGCAGAACAGTCTCAATTGGCATTGGTTCGTTGTTGGAAATGTTGAACACATCACCATGCTGAAGTCGGTCTGCCTGAGTGCAAGCGAGCATCGCTGCATGGGCAACGTTATCGACATAAGTCAGATCAACCACAGGATTTCTACCCGATGGCAGAAGCAGAGTGTTGTTTTTTATCGCCTTAAGCACTCTTGGGATAATAGCGCGATCATTGGGTCCAAAAATGCCACGCGGTCTTAAAATGATCGCTTTGCTTTGGCCTTTTACGGCTTCAATTTCCGATAGGTATTTTGTGTGTGCGTAATCATTACACCAGTATGAAGCTATGGCGTCGGTTTCTCGAATATTCCAACGGTCTTGATGGTCAAAGTAGACGCTGGTGGAGGAAATATGGATAAAACGCGAGATTTGATAGGTATTAGCCGCATTGACGAGGTTTTTGGTGGCATCTACATTGGCTTGATAAAACGCCTGCCACTTTCCCCATGGGCTTGAGAGAGCGGCACAATGGATGATTGCATCCATACCTTGGCATACCGCATGAACTGCTGAGTGGTCTCTTAAATCGACTATATGTGGGATAACATCGAATTGCTCGGCGAGTTGTTTAGCGATGACTGTATTTCGTGCTATAAAATGCAGTTCATGCTGCTGGTGAAACATTCTCAGAATTGCGCTACCCAACATCCCGCTGCCACCAGTGACCAATATCTTCATAGTTTTAGCACTCCCATCCCTAGCGACAACCCTGCGGCGGTGCCAGCTAATAACACATGTTTTCCTGCGGTTTCTGGCTGATTACGCAGCCAGTGTAAGTTAATTGGGAGTGAGGCGGCGACTTGGTTTCCCAAAGTCGAAAAGTGATTAACGGTTTTCTCTGTTGGTAGCCCGGTGAGTGAAGGCAGTTTTTTTAATCCATGCGCGCTGGCTTGATGAGGAAGAAAATAATCAATATCGCCGAGTGTTACCGGAGAGGCGTCAAACCCTTTTTTTAGAAACGCTGGTAAGGCTTTACGCACATGTTTAAAGAGTGCTTTGCCCTCCATCTCAAACTGGCAACTTTTTAAATAGGCTTGATGCTCGGAGGTATGCGGATTGATATGACTACCTCCGCCCTTAATTTGACAAAATGAATACCCGGTATGATGCGTTTCAAAGTGACTGGTGAGCAATCCATCATCGTTGTGTTCTTCGAGCAAAAATGCGGCGGCACCGTCCGCGAATAAGGTTGCAACTTCTGGTTTGAGCGTAAAATTTCGATTCAGTGTGATGCCAGTGGCGAGTTCGCTGGTGACAATAAGAATCCGACGGTACCGTTTTGCTAAGAATAGACTCTGAGCAAGATCAAGCGCAGAGAGAAAGGATAAACAGGTGCTGTTCAAATCAAAGCTTTCTAGCCATGTTGGAGCGTCTAACGCGGCGAGAACCGCTGAGGCGTCGTAGGGTAGAGACTGGTGGTGTGTGCCGCTAGCGTAGATAAGAAGATCAACGGAGCTTAAGGTATGTGTGTTTCCTAAACACTGCTCTATTGCCTGCATTGCCATGTAAATAGCGGTCTCTTTTGTATTGGCTACATGACGATATTCAACGTCGAATTTATTTCGGCAGGTCCCTGGCGCTAATTTTAGGAAGCGATCCATCTCTCGATCAGACCATTGATTCGTTGGCAGGTAGCTTCCACTGGAAACGATGTTAAAGCCCATTATTCTCTATACACTTATTAAAAACGTCGTTCAAAATAAACCACGTTGCATATTGAAGCTATGGCGAGCAAGATGAAAAATAAACAGAACAAAACAAATGGGAGTAAGAGCACGCTTTGGGTGCAATGCTGAGAATGAATTTTCAGGAATGAGCCTGGCTTTTATTTGCTGGCTCAATTTGAATAGAGTGAGGGTTACTTCTTAAATTTCGCCAAAATACGATCCAAATGGTTTGCAAATTCGCGTCGATCGGTTTGAGAAAGCGCGGCGGGTCCACCTGTCTGAATTCCGCTTGAACGCATGGTTTCCATAAAGTCGCGGATATTTAGGCGAGCTTTGATGGTGTCTTTTGTATAGAGCTCGCCACGAGAACTGAGGGCTTGAGCGCCTTTAGAGATAACCTCATCTGCAAGCGGAATATCTGACGTGATCACCAAATCGTTGGCTTCTACACGCTTGACGATTTCGTTGTCTGCGATGTCAAATCCCGCAGGGACTTGTAGCGAATGGATGTTGTCTCTTTTCGGCACAGGGACAACGTGGTTAGCGACAAACGTACATTCAATCCCCGTACGCTCGGCGGCACGCACAATGGTTTCGCGAATAACTTTTGGACACGCGTCTGCATCTACCCATAACTTCATGATGATTTCTCACTTAGCTTGGCTTCTAGCTCTTCAATACGAGCCACTAATTTTTTCACCGTGCTTTCTAGCGCTGCAAGACGATCATTATCGGTGTGCGCTTGTGCTGCGACTTCAACCTTGGGAACACGCTGAGCACTTTTCCAACTTTTTATTGCGGTGATTAATGCAGGCATTGGGACGGGCGTTTTCAAGCGTGCTTTCACTAACGCTACGGTTGGTTCTTTTCCTTGTTGTTGCAGTTGTTCCATTACCGCTTCTAATTCTTTAGTAACGTCTTGAGTTAACATTTTTAATCCTTAACAACGATATATCTATCATCATACGTTGAGTGCGCTAATTTGGCGAATGGCATTTTGGAGAGTGTAGTGTGAGAGATCTCTTACATAGGTTGTGAGAGAAAACGATTTCGTAAGCGGGAAAAGAGAAGATAAAGAGCTTAAGTTTATGATAAATAATGATTTAACAACTTGTTAACCAATGTGAGAGCCAAATATTTATCTTGGATAGATTGTCTATTTTTGGAAAAGGCGTAAATTGAGAGTTGTCAGCAGGAAGCAGACATGGAACAGGAAAGCACCAAGGATTTGGTTATCGTCAGGAAGACGATTTGGTTGGTCAGGATGATTAATCAAGCATGGAGCGTAGGACATTGTAAGGATACGATCATCAATAGGATGTTGATGACTAAGGATAGACAATGGACCCTCTAGGATTGAGGTTATGGACAGCATCAGGAAGATGCAAGGGACACCGCTCAAGGAACAAGTGACGTGTGCTAACGAGGAATGTTAGCAGTCAGGATGATAAGGACACCGCTAGGACGGCGACGTAAGGAATAAGCTGACGGAATCAGCCACTATTATGGATGATGCATGGAGCACTTTTAGTAGCCGGACTGCTGCGAGTAAGACCATGACCCCGATACTTATGTGTCGGGGTCTTTCTTATATAAAAACGATATCCAGTGTTCTCATTGAATTAAGCATCTCGATGTTACTTGGGGATATCAATATCACAAAATATATAAATTCCTAATAACACTTAATAAAAAACAACTCAGATCAATATCCTTTCCAACCAGTTGGTTTAACTTT
>NZ_JADDYG010000397.1:47766-51390 GCF_015163535.1 Vibrio sp. OPT46
GCTTGGGGATATCAATATCACAAAATATATAAATTCCTAATAACACTTAATAAAAAACAACTCAGATCAATATCCTTTCCAACCAGTTGGTTTAACTTTCGGCTTCTCTACAAGGTGTTATGCCCGCAATCATTGAGCATGTTCAGCTCATCGAGTTTGTGATCTGCGGATAGATTAAGTTTGTTGTAATCAAGGAACAGATGTGGCCATAGTAACCAGAAGAATGCTTCTTCTACCCTACAATGAGTCGTTGCAACTAGAATTCGTCATGCTGAATTGCTGTGCGAAAAACCGTGCTGAATTGAATGGTCCGTATACAGTTGCGTCTGCCAAACAGATGTTTGAGAAAATACTGGATGATGAGAACATTTATAGTATGGCAGTGCTAGAGAGCACCAGTCGTGACTATATGGGGCACGTGTTTATTGCTAATCTCGATTCCGAACCTGAATTAGGGTTTATTTTTGATAAATCATATTGGGGTAAAGGGTTAGCAACAGAAGCACTAAAAGCATTTTTCCCCAAAGCGTGCCATGAGTTGGGCTTGAATAAGGTGAAAGCTAACGTGAATAGCAATCATCAAGCTTCTATGGCGGTACTGAAAAAGCTGGGATTTGTTAAAACAAAAGAAAGTAAGGATATATATGGTCCTTACTTTGAAATGGAATTTACAAGCGATGCGGTGGTAGGTGAAAGTTCTGCGGCCTGAAACCGACCATGGTTAACTCTCCTTGGTAGCAATCGTCACCAAGAGATGAAAACTCAAATTGATACACCGTATGCCAACGCCAGACTCCGTCTGGCGTTTTTAGTTTATGGGCACCAAAGGCGATGCTGATTAATTGGAGATCCAATTGCTCACATTTACGCGTGATGGCCGCTTTTGCGAGTTCGGCTTGGCGACGCTGTTGCCAAAACAGGTAACAGAAAAAGCAGAGCCCTAAAATTGCTAAAAGATCACCAATCATTCCTGAACCTTTCTTAGCTTTTTGTTGCTTGTTGTAAGCTTACTAGCGCATTTGCTAGTTCCTCTGATGGGTTTGAATGCAGCAAAGGCAATAACACCATTCTTAACTCTGGCAGCATCACTAAATCGGCAAATAACTGATTAAATAGGGCTTGATTACCGGTTTGAGCTAAACGCAGCAAAAACTGTTCTGCTACCTTTTCATTGGCGAGTAAGTGCCAAGCGCGACCCGCCACACCAATCAAAACCTCCTGATGGCTTAAACGAGGGCTATGCAATATCGCATCTAATACTGGAGAGGCGACTTCTGTTGGTGCACCAGCAAGGGCTCGGATAAGTGCTGAAAGTAGGAAGAGATCAGGTTCGCTACTTGCGATTTCTTGCTGTGCCTTTTCCGCAATACGTTCTGCTAAACGCTCTTGAAGCTCTACATGCTCAAGCGCACCTAATAGGGCATAAAGTGGCTCATTTGGTAGGTGGTTCAACGCTTTGCGTATCATTACCCCGTTTTGCTCTTTGTCCAAACGAGCGGCCATGTCGGTGATCCCTTGCAGACCTACGGTTTGCCAATTATCCCAGCCTAAACCACCTGAAAAGTAATGCTGAGTGTGCTCATAATATTGGCTGGTAGGAAGATCGAGGTTCGCGCGGACCTGGCTATGAAACACGGCCATTTTGTCTTCGGAAGGTTTGAACGTATATGGGTTATTAGACAGCTTTTGCTGTTGCTCTTCAGAGATATCACCATTGAGGCGTGTTCCCATGGCTTCCACTACGTATTTAATGAAATTGCCGATATCTGATTGCTTTAACAAACCGCGCTCGTCCAATTCAAACTTTAGAAACCAAATCCAAGGCTGCTTTTGTTCATTCCAATAAGCGATGGCAAGGTGTGCTTTACGCTGCATTGGGAATGGGTACGGTGCTTGACCTTTTTCTACATCGGCAAACTCTTTCTTAGCGATGGTTTTGATACGACGACCAAGATCGAAGATTTGATAATCACAGCGGCTGTTGTTCAACAGTTGAGTGAGGGTTTGAATGTTTTCCATTAAATACGACGTCCTAACGTTCTTTTCACAAGAAATGGTATCATTCTCGGCTAATTCAAGGTTCGAGATAGAATTAATGGTAACAAATACTCAATTGGTCGACTTACTTCACCAACTTGAAACGCAGCTTAAAGAACATAAGTTGTGGCAACACACTAGGCCTTCAGAGCAAGCCTTACAAAGCGTGGAGCCATTTGCGATTGATACATTGCATCCTCATGAGTGGTTGCAGTGGATCTTTATAGACAGAATGCACGTGCTAGTGGAAAACAACCAACCATTGCCAAGAGGGTTTTCTCTCGAGCCCTATTTTTCAGAAGCGTGGAAGCAGGAACCGCAGTTCGCAGAGCTGCTTGTTACAATCCGAACCATTGACGAACTGTGTAAGTAAACGAATGCTAGAACAAGAAATAGCGCGATCTTCAGAACCAGTTGAGCTGGAGATCGTTTATCAGGATGAATATTTTGTAGCGGTCAACAAGCCTGCAGGCATGTTAGTGCATCGCAGTTGGTTAGATAAACACGAAACTCAGTTTGTCATGCAAACTTTGCGCGACCAAATTGGTCAGCATGTGTTCCCATTGCATCGTCTGGATCGTCCAACATCTGGTGTGCTCGTGTTTGCGTTGTCGAGTGAAGTCGCATCACAAGTCATGCCGATGTTTGCTGAACATAAAATGGAAAAGACATACCACGCAGTAGTACGCGGTTGGATTGAGGAAGAGGGCGTCTTGGATTACGCGCTCAAAGTCGAGTTAGACAAGATTGCGGATAAGTTCGCTTCACAAGAAAAAGAAGCGCAAGAAGCGGTGACGGAATATAAGCCGTTGGCTAAAGTGGAGGTTCCCTATTCGACGGGTAAATTTCCTACAACGCGTTATTGCTTAGTTGAGATGAAACCTAAAACGGGGCGTAAGCACCAACTTCGTCGTCATATGGCACATCTACGCCATCCGATCGTGGGTGATACAACGCACGGGGATGGAAAGCACAACAAGCTGTATCGCACAGAGTTTGATTCTCATCGTTTGCTACTGCATGCTTCAGAGTTACGGTTTGTCCATCCATTTACCGATCAAGAGATTGTCATGACGGCCAATCTTGATGAAACTTGGCAGCAATTGTTTACTCGATTTGAGTGGGATGAACCGATAATCGGCGCAGTTAGATCTAGATAATGATTGAGTACAAATAAAAAGGGTTAGCATCAATGCTAACCCTTTTTAATATTTAAGACTTAACGTTTTACTTTAGTTTTTCAAGATCCGCTTCGATCTCTGCGATCTTGCTCGAAACGACTTTTTCTAAATGACGAAGGTCTGAAAGAATTTTCTCTTTTACATCAACCTCAGGTTGTTTCGTTGGCTTAGTAATTTTATTCAGTTCATCAATGACTAATGTGAGGTTACGGTTGATTTCCGTTACTTCTTTATATTTGTGACTGCCACTATCAACAAGAACATTTTTGATTTGGCGTGGGTATTTGAATTTAACGCTTTTAGCGAATAGTTCGCCTTTTTGCTTGTGGAAATAGATCTTGAGTACGTCTTTGTGTGCTTCTTGGCGTAGGGAATAACGTTCAATCTGCTTAGGGTCGTGAATACC
>NZ_JADDYG010000397.1:51400-55133 GCF_015163535.1 Vibrio sp. OPT46
GATTTTATTCAGTTCATCAATGACTAATGTGAGGTTACGGTTGATTTCCGTTACTTCTTTATATTTGTGACTGCCACTGTCCACAAGAACATTTTTGATTTGGCGCGGGTATTTGAATTTAACGCTTTTAGCGAACAGTTCGCCTTTTTGCTTGTGGAAATAGATCTTGAGTACGTCTTTGTGTGCTTCTTGGCGTAGGGAATAACGTTCAATCTGCTTAGGGTCGTGAATACCCAAACCAGTGAGGTGGGGATACATAGGCTACCTCTATTACATCGAATTGATATTGATATAACTGTAGCAGCCTATGTATGAGCTAGATAGCTGATATTTAGCCAAAATGCTTAACTTGTGGGCAAGATCGCTCTCGCCCTGAACCGAAAAGATTGGCAGGTTTGATCTAAGCTGCGACCTCATCAGATAACTTTTCGATCAATCTCTCTCTTAGCTCATCCTGTTGTTCTTCACTTAATCTTCCCCCTGCATCACTGGTTAAAATAAACAAGTCTTCTGCTCGCTCACCAATGGTGGTGATTTTTGCACCATGAAGGTTGATATTTAAATCAGCAAACGTACGGCCTACTTTGGCCAATAGCCCTGGTGTGTCTAGCGCGACAAACTCCATTAAAGTGTGTTTTTTACCTTTGGTTGGTAAGAAGTCGACTTTGGTTTTCACGTTAAAGTGCTGAAGTTTGTTCGGAGTACGGCGCGTTTTAATCTTGGTTGGTCGGCCTGCCTCCAGTACATGAGTGAGGTGTTTAATCACCGCGGCGTGACGAGACTCATCGATCGCTTCGCCATGTTGATCGAGTACCATAAAGGTATCAATCACGTGCCCATCTTTGCTGGTCATGATTTGCGCGTCGTGTACATTAAAATTACGCCTATCTAACTCCGCCACGACTGTCGCAAATAAAGCAGGCTGGTCTTTCGTATATACAAACACCTCAGTGCCGCCACGAGTGGCTTTTTTACTGATCAACACTAAAGGCTTAGTCGGATCTTCCATGCGAAGTAAGTGTTCGCAGTGCCACGCGATTTGCGTATGGGTATGACGAAGGAAGTAGTCAGCTTTGAAGCGTTGCCACAATACTTCAATTTCGCGCGCGGCAAACCCCTCTTTGCGCAGCATTGCGGAGGCCATTTGTTGATTGTGGCGAATTCGCTCACGCACATCGACAGGGTTCTCTAGGCCTCTACGTAAAGCACGTTGTGTGGAGTAATACAGCTCCGCAAGTAAAGTTCGTTTCCAAGCATTCCAAAGTTCTGGGTTGGTTGCACAAATATCTGCAACTGTCAGGCATACAAGATAATCGAGAGATTCTTCGTCTCTGACTTTTTTGGCAAATTCGGTAATGACATCGGGATCATAAATGTCTCGGCGCTGTGCGGTGACAGACATTAATAGATGATGTCTTACCAACCAAGCGACAAGTTTGGCCTCGGGCTTCGATAAGCCATGCTCAATGCAGAAGTCGTACGCTTCTCCTTCACCGATAATCGAGTGATCGCCGCCACGACCTTTCCCGATGTCATGGAAAATAGCGGCAATAATCAGCAGCTCTTTCTTTTGCATCCGTGGGTAGACGTCACAGCAAATTGGGTGCTTCGCATGATTTTCTGGGTCACTAAAAGTGTTGATGTGTTTAAGTAAGCGAATACTGTGTTCATCAACTGTGTAGGCATGGAATAAGTCAAACTGCATTTGACCAACAATCTGACTCCATTGCGGCAAATAGGCCGCCATAACTCCTAATCGGTGCATGAGACTGAATGCTTTGTGCAGAGCATTAGGGTGACGACATAACGCCATGAACTTTTCACGCGCAGCAGGAATGGTGTGCAAAAACTTGTTGAGCCGACGGCGAGCGGTGCGCAGTTGACGCAGCGTTGGTGGGCTCACCCCTTCAATAGTTGAGTCGTTAGCAATATGTAAGAACATATCCAGAATAGTTTCTGGGCGAGCTTGGAACAATGCGGGTTTCCGCGCTTCAATTAAAGAACCGCGACGTTGAAAGTCCGTATCGAGAATCTCGGCACTTTCTGTCGCCCCACCATTAATGATCGCTTGGTCAAAGAGTTTGAGTAGCATTTTATTGAGCTCTGCCACACGACGAAGCGTGCGGTAGAACTCTTTCATCATCATTTCTACGCCTCGGTTGCCTTCTCCGACGTAGCCTAGATTTTCCGCAACTTGTGCTTGATGAGCAAAGGTCAAGCGGTTGTCATAGCGGCGAAGCTCCATGTGCAGAGCGAAACGTACTCGCCAAAGGAAGTCCTGACATTCAACCAATTCTCGGTATTCTGCGTCAGTTAAAAATCCGTATCGGCTCATTTCTAACAATGAAGTCGCACCAAAGTGACGTCGAGCGACCCAGCTTAATGTATGAATATCGCGCAGCCCGCCAGGGGTTGATTTAATGTCCGGTTCTAAGTTGTAGGTCGTGTCGTGGTAACGTGCATGGCGTTCGCGCTGCTCTTGAATTTTAGCGCGGTAAAACGTCTCACTTGGCCAGAAGGAGTCTGATAACACGACTTTCTTCAGTGCCTGAAAGGTGTCCTCGCTTCCACACAGCAGTCGCGCTTCTTGCAGGTTTGTCGCGACCGTTAGATCGGCTTTACCAATTTCAGCACATTCAGTAACGGTGCGAACAGCGTGTCCGACCTCGAGTTTTAAATCCCACAACAGCGTAATGAATTCGCTGATTTTTGCTTCTAACGCGGTTGGCAGTTTATTGTTCGACAGAATCAAAATATCGATATCGGAGAGCGGATGCAGCTCACCGCGTCCGTAGCCACCAACGGCAACTAGGGAAATGTTGTAAATATCCTTGAAACCAAAATGTTGCCACAAACGATTGAGAAGCAGATCCATATATTCAGCTCTGGCTAAAACCAAGCTTGTTACCGGATGATGATTGAGAAACTCTTGGTTTTGATTAGAGCTAAACTTCTCTAATTCTTGTTTGAGTTCACCGATATTGATTTGTTCATCGGAAAAGGTAAGAGGGGACTGAAGTGTCATATTTGCCATCCGTGCAAGCTAATCTAATAACAATCTAACAAATTTGCGGCAGATAAAAAATATCCCCGCCGAAGCAGGGATATAGTAAACAACGAGTGGTCGTAAGCTTTACGCGTTTTTCATTAGGCGAGGAATCGTATCGTCGCTACGAAGCGTCAGTACTTCACAACCTTCTTTTGTTACTACAATGGTATGTTCCCATTGCGCAGAGTTCTTGCCGTCGCCCGTGTAAACAGTCCAGTCATCTTGTGCATCAACAGAGCAACCAAATTTACCTGCGTTAATCATCGGCTCAATAGTAAAGCACATGCCTTCTTTTAATACGCGGCGGTCTTTGTTCTTGTAATGAACCACTTGTGGTTCTTCATGGAACTCATCGCCGATACCGTGACCACAGAAGTCTTTCACAATAGAAAACTTGTTGCGAGGATTGTTCTTGTTGTTCTCTTTGATGTACTTCTCGATAGCTGTACCGATGTCACCAACCGTTGAACCTGGCTTAACGGTACGCATACCAACATACAGTGCTTCTTGAGCTACCATGCACAGACGTTTGTTTGCAGGCGAAACATCACCGACTAGGAACATCTTAGAAGTGTCACCATGGTACCCCTGAGGACGCACGCTCAGATCGGCATTCTCATCATTTGGAACGATTACGGTAATATCAACGTTTAAGATGTCACCATCTTTTAGTACCGCCGGCTT
>NZ_JADDYG010000397.1:55239-58826 GCF_015163535.1 Vibrio sp. OPT46
GACTTAGGGAAACCATGGTAATCAAGCGGAGCAGAGTATGCGCCTTTTTCTAGAGCGTACTCATGACAGATTTTGTTTAACTCTTCTGTCGTCACACCAACTTTGATGTGTGGTTCGATCATTTCTAGAATCTCTGCGGCTAGCTTGCCCGCAATGCGCATGCGTTCTATTTCTTCAGCAGTTTTAATCTTGATTGACATTGGCTTTCTCTACTTATTCCTAAGCACGTAAACGTGCGAATGGCCGCATTCTATCAGACATCGGGGCGTTAACCCAAGTTAGATAGGAATATGCATCATTCTTAATTCGATCATATGTTTAAAGTTTTGCTTATAAATAGGAGAAAGTGGCTCGGTGAAGAAATAATTTTTACTAGCCACAGTGAGCTAAAATATGGTATAAAGCGCGCCGGAATAGAGGACTGTTCTCTTCGTTTAGCAAAGTTAAGCGGCGAAGCAAGCTTCATCCGAATAACCTTTTATCTTTAAATCACACACATTCCGTCACATATTCCGGGGTGCTGAGCAGAAGCTTGGTCGGAGTTATGGGGAATGTGGAGGCCTAACCCCATAGAGGATTTTAAAATGGCAACTGTATCAATGCGCGATATGCTAAAAGCTGGTGTTCACTTCGGTCACCAGACTCGTTACTGGAACCCAAAAATGAAGCCATTCATCTTTGGCGCTCGTAACAAAGTTCATATCATCAACCTAGAAAAAACTGTACCAATGTTCAACGACGCTCTAGCTGAACTAGCTAAAGTTGGCGAGAAGAAAGGTAAGGTTCTATTCGTAGGTACTAAGCGCGCTGCATCTGAAGCTGTTAAAGAAGCTGCAATCGCAAGCAACCAGTTTTACGTAAACAACCGCTGGTTAGGCGGTATGCTTACAAACTACAAAACAGTTCGTCAGTCTATCAAGCGTCTAAAAGAACTAGAGACTCAATCTCAAGACGGTACTTTTGACAAACTAACTAAGAAAGAAGCTCTAATGCGTACTCGCGAAATGGAGAAGCTAGAGAAATCTCTTGGTGGTATCAAAGACATGGGCGGCCTACCAGACGCTCTATTCGTAATCGACGCTGATCACGAACACATTGCAATTAAAGAAGCTAACAACCTAGGTATTCCAGTATACGCTGTGGTAGATACTAACTCTAACCCAGACGGCGTTGACTACGTAATCCCAGGTAACGACGACGCGATCCGCGCTGTACAGCTATACCTGAACGCTGCTGCTTCAGCAGTATCTGAAGGTCGTAACAAAGACGTAGCTGCAGTTGCTGAAAAAGACGGTTTCGTAGAAGCTGAATAATAGCGGCTCTGTGTCACACTTGGTCTATGTGAAACCTTTGTGTAGCATAAACTAAGTTATAGTTAGCAATGGGGGCCGACAATGTTAGGCCCCTGTTTTTTACCTTATTTCGAATCAAACGAGGAAGACAGAATGGCAACTGTAACTGCTGCTCTAGTTAAAGAACTTCGCGAGCGTACTGGCGCTGGCATGATGGAATGTAAGAAAGCGCTTGTAGAAGCAAACGCTGACATCGAACTAGCAATTGAAAACATGCGTAAATCTGGCGCAGCGAAAGCAGCTAAGAAAGCTGGTAACGTTGCAGCTGAAGGCGCAATCATCATCAAAGAAGAAAACGGCGTTGCTGTTCTTCTTGAAGTTAACTGCCAAACTGACTTCGTTGCTAAAGACGGTAACTTCACTGCATTCGCAGAAGAAGTTGCAGCTGCAGCTCTAGCTTCAAAAGCTTCTGTTGAAGAACTACAAGCACAATTCGAAGACGCACGTGTAGCTCTAGTAGCTAAAATCGGTGAAAACATCACTATCCGTCGCGTAGAATACGTTCAAGGCACTGCAATCGCTTCTTACCGTCACGGTGAGAAAATCGGTGTTGTTGTTGCTGGTGAAGGCGACGCAGAAACTCTTAAGCACGTTGCAATGCACGTTGCTGCTTCTAAGCCAGAGTTCGTTAACCCAGAAGACGTACCAGCTGACGTAGTAGAAAAAGAGAAAGCGGTTCAAGTTGAAATCGCAATGAACGAAGGCAAGCCTGCTGAAATCGCTGAGAAGATGGTTGTTGGCCGCATGAAGAAATTCACTGGCGAGATCTCTCTAACAGGTCAAGCTTTCATCATGGAGCCTAAGAAAACTGTAGGCGAAATGCTGAAAGAAAAAGGCGCTTCAGTTTCTACGTTCGTTCGCCTAGAAGTAGGTGAAGGTATCGAGAAGAAAGAAGAAATGAGCTTCGCTGAAGAAGTTGCAGCAGCTCAAAAAGGTTAATCCTTAGAGACTGTATAAAGATTAGACCGTAGCCAAGGCTGCGGTCTTTTTATGAGCAGTGAACGATTAGCCGTGATGAATAGCCATAACTGAAGTTGTGTCTATTCATGACTGTTAATCAACAACTCTCTTTGGAAGGTAAACTCCATGACTACGAACCCTAAACCAGCGTATCAACGTATTCTATTAAAACTGAGTGGTGAAGCTCTTCAAGGTGAAGACGGTTTTGGTATTGATCCTGCGGTCCTTGATCGTATGGCACAAGAAGTTAAAGAACTGGTTGAACTGGGTGTTCAGGTTGGTGTAGTTATCGGTGGCGGTAACTTGTTCCGTGGTGCAGGCCTAGCTGAAGCTGGTATGAACCGCGTAGTTGGTGACCACATGGGTATGCTTGCTACAGTAATGAATGGCCTAGCGATGCGTGATGCTCTTCACCGTGCATACGTAAATGCGCGCGTTATGTCTGCAATCCCTCTAAAAGGCGTATGTGACGACTATAATTGGGCTGATGCGATCCGTGAGCTTCGCCAAGGCCGAGTTGTCATCTTCTCTGCTGGTACTGGTAACCCGTTCTTTACAACGGATTCTGCTGCTTGTTTACGTGGTATCGAAATTGAAGCGGATGTCGTACTAAAAGCGACGAAAGTTGA
Source organism: Vibrio sp. OPT46 (assembly GCF_015163535.1). Lineage (NCBI taxonomy): Bacteria > Pseudomonadati > Pseudomonadota > Gammaproteobacteria > Vibrionales > Vibrionaceae > Vibrio > Vibrio sp. OPT46. Next base: position 58,181 of record NZ_JADDYG010000397.1, read on the forward strand.
TGGTGTATTTACTGCTGACCCTGTAGCAAACCCAGACGCAGAGCTGTATGATAAGCTATCTTATGCAGAAGTTCTGGATAAAGAGCTGAAAGTTATGGACTTGGCGGCGTTTACGCTAGCTCGTGACCACAAAATGCCAATCCGCGTATTTAATATGAACAAGCCAGGCGCACTACGTCGCGTGGTAATGGGCGAAGCAGAAGGCACGCTCATCAACGAATAAGCTTGGCTTAAGGTGCCACTCCAACGCGTTAGGGTGGTGCTTGCTTTGCTCAACCGTTTTAGGCTTTCTTCAGGAAAGATGACATTTTTAAGGTGAAACTGTGATTAACGAAATCAAAAAAGACGCGCAAGAGCGCATGGATAAAAGCGTTGAAGCGCTTAAGAACAACCTTTCTAAAATTCGTACAGGTCGTGCACACCCAAGCCTACTATCTGGTATTTCTGTAGAATACTACGGTGCAGCAACACCTCTAAACCAAGTAGCAAACGTTATTGCTGAAGATGCACGTACACTTGCAATCACGGTTTTTGATAAAGAGCTGACGCCGAAAGTAGAAAAAGCGATCATGACGTCTGACCTTGGTCTAAACCCTATGTCAGCTGGCACTATCATCCGCGTTCCACTTCCACCGCTAACGGAAGA
>NZ_JADDYG010000397.1:59013-64186 GCF_015163535.1 Vibrio sp. OPT46
TCGATGAAGTTCTTGCTGCAAAAGAAAAAGAGTTGATGGAAGTTTAATACTCCCACACACATCACTGTTGGAAAACGCTGTGCTCACAGCTCAGCGTTTTTTTATGTTAGTCTATCCAACTGATGGAACTCAATTAACTCCCTATGCAAAATTCTCAAGCCTTCTCTGATTCCCTTCCTAAGCATATTGCCATCATTATGGACGGTAATGGCCGTTGGGCTAAGTCCAAAGGAAAACCTCGCGTATTTGGTCATAAAAAAGGCGTTAGTGCCGTTCGTAAGACCGTGGCTGCTGCTTCAAAACTAGGCATTAGAGCCATGACGCTGTTTGCTTTTAGTAGTGAAAACTGGCGTCGTCCGGAGGAAGAAGTGGGTCTTTTGATGGAACTGTTTATCACGGTCCTGTCTAGTGAAGTAAAAAAACTACACAAAAATAATTTACGGTTGCGCGTGATCGGTGATACCAGTCGATTTAGTGAGCGTCTACAAAAGAAAATTGTAGAAGCAGAAAACCTAACGGCAGATAACACGGGTATGGTGATCAACATTGCAGCCAACTATGGTGGTAAATGGGACATCACAGAAGCTGCTAAAACGTTAGCGCTAAAAGCACGTAACGGTGAAATTCGTGTAGAGGATATCAATGAGCAGCTAATCACTGAGCATTTGACCATGGCAGACCTACCGGAAGTGGATCTTTTAATTCGCACCAGTGGAGAGTGCCGCATCAGCAACTTTATGTTGTGGCAAATGGCTTATGCAGAAATGTACTTTACACCAGAGTACTGGCCAGAATTCGATGAAGACAGTTTGGTAGAAGCTGTAACTTGGTTTATCAACCGAGAACGTCGTTTTGGCTGTACAGGTGAACAAATAAAGGCATTGATGGCAGCTCAATAAGGACTAGTTAGTTTGAAACAGAGAATAATAACAGCACTAATTTTAGCTCCCCTGGTTATTTTAGGCATTTTTAAATTACCGCTAATGGGCTTTATTGCCGCTTTAACTGCAATAACGCTATTAGGTTTTTGGGAGTGGACTCAGTTTACAGGAAGCAACTCTCGCATTGCTGCCCTTGTGCCGGCAATCATTATTACCGGACTTAGTTTTCTATACATCTCGCCTGATGCATATAGCCTCAATCACTTAACGACACCTCATTATGTCGTCTTGGGTATTGGTTTTGTTTGGTGGATTATTGCTAGCTTAATGGCGATTACTTACCCCAAAACGACGAAATCTTGGCAAAGTAATTTTGTTTTACGTCATGTATTTGGTTTTCTGACATTAATCCCATTCCTTTGGAGTGTGATTATTCTCAGAGCGTATGACATCACTGTAGATCCATACCACGGCGCAAAGCTTGTGTTGTACGTTTGTTTCTTGGTATGGGCTGCAGATAGCGGCGCCTACTTTGCAGGCAAAAGCTTAGGCAAACGTAAGATGGCTCCTCATGTAAGCCCCAATAAAACCATTGAAGGGCTAATTGGTGGCATTATCACGGCATTAATCGTAGCGTGGGCATTTGCTGATTGGTTCGATATCCAGTTCACTAGCCCTGTCCATATGGTGCTGATTACGCTGGTTACTGTCGTTATTTCAGTGCTTGGTGATCTGGTTGAAAGTATGTTCAAACGTGTCTCAGGCATTAAAGACAGCAGTAACATTATCCCAGGGCACGGTGGTGTGCTAGATCGTATCGACAGCCTAACCGCAGCATTCCCAGTTTTTGCTCTTCTTTACTACGTATTCTAATTTATCAGGAGCGGCGTCGTCGCTCCTGAGCTTTCTAACGGTCTTACAACATGCAAAAGTTAACGATTCTTGGTGCTACTGGATCAATTGGTGCAAGCACGCTTAAAGTGGTCGAACAAAACCCAGATCTGTTTTCTGTCGTTGCCTTAGCGGCAAGCACTAACGTTGAAAAGATGATCGGTCTATGTCGTCAGTGGCAACCTAAATATGCGGTCATGGCAGATAAAGCTGCGGTGTCTCAACTTCAAGCTGAGCTACACTCGGTTTCGCCAGGTACCGAAGTGCTAGGTGGTACTGATGCGCTATGTCATATAGCTTCGCTGGACGAGGTCGACAGTGTAATGGCTGCTATTGTAGGAGCCGCTGGCTTATTGCCTACCATGGCTGCCGTGAAAGCAGGTAAGCGAGTCTTGTTGGCAAATAAAGAAGCACTTGTAATGTCAGGCCAGCTATTTATTGATGCTGTAGAAGAATTTAGCGCAGAGCTACTTCCCGTCGACAGTGAACACAACGCCATTTTCCAATGTTTACCACAGCAAGTACAAACCAATCTAGGTCGTTGCAATTTACAAGAACATGGCATTTCTCATATTTTGTTGACTGGATCTGGTGGTCCTTTCCGTTACACTGACATCGCAGAACTGGAGCAGGTGACACCCGCTCAGGCGATCGCTCATCCAAACTGGTCGATGGGGCCAAAAATTTCTGTTGATTCTGCCACGATGATGAATAAAGGCCTTGAGTATATCGAAGCTAAGTGGCTATTTAATGCTGCTCGCGAACAACTGAAGGTGGTTATTCATCCTCAATCTGTGATTCATTCTATGGTTCAGTATCGTGATGGTTCGGTCTTGGCACAAATGGGAGAAGCGGATATGGCGACGCCAATTGCGCTCACCATGTCATACCCGTCAAGAGTAGAAGCTGGGGTTAAGCCGCTAGACTTCACGAAAGTTGGTGAGCTGACGTTTTTGCAGCCTGACTTTGCTCGTTACCCATGTTTAAAACTCGCAATTGATGCTTGTTATGAAGGTCAACACGCAACAACGGCATTGAATGCAGCTAATGAAGTCGCTGTTGATGCATTTTTAAATAACAGACTAGGTTTTACCGATATTGCTCGCATCAATGAGTCTGTGTTGAATAAAATCAACGCAAGCTGCAAAGCTGAGAATGCGAATAGCTTGGAAAGCTTGCTCGAGCTAGATAGAATGGCACGAACTATTGCCCTAGAAACCATACGCGAGCGTAGCTGATGACTGGTATATTGTGGAATCTCATTTCTTTTATCGTCGCACTGGGCATTCTTGTTGCCGTGCACGAATTTGGGCATTTTTGGGTTGCTCGCCGTTGCGGCGTTAAAGTTGAAAAGTTTTCAATCGGTTTCGGCAAGTCTATTTGGAGTAAAGTAGGCAAAGACGGAACGGAGTACAGCATCTCAATGATCCCTCTCGGCGGCTATGTGAAAATGGTTGATAGCCGTGTCGATGAGGTGCCAGAACATGAGAAGCACTTAGCGTTTGATAAGAAGCCGTTATGGAAGCGAACCTCTATTGTTGCGGCTGGCCCCATCTTTAATTTTCTTTTCGCAATTTTTGCCTATTGGCTGGTATTTCTAATTGGCATCCCTGCTGTTAAGCCTGTAATTGGTGAAGTTACGCCCAATTCGATTGTTGCGGAAGCTGGAATTGAATCTGGAATGGAACTTAAATCGATATCTGGTATCAAAACTCCGGATTGGGAATCAGTAAATATGGGATTGATTTCTCATATTGGCGATGATTTGATGACGGTAACACTAACGTCAGCGAATGAAGTTGGTTCAGAAGTAACGAAAACGCTCGATTTACGTGAGTGGAAGTTCGACCCAGAAACTCAGTCAGCGATGCAGTCGTTAGGTTTTGCTCCGTATACACCGGAGGTGTATCGAGTTATCGAGCAGGTCTCGCAAGGTGGAGCGGCGGAAAAAGCCGGTGTGCTTCCAGGTGATGAGGTTGTCGCAATTGGTCAACAACGCGTGACCGAATGGAAGCAAGTGGTTGAAGCGGTTCGTTCTAATCCTGATACACCGCTTGAATTGACGGTGTTACGTCAGGGTTATGAGCAAACATTGACGCTGACGCCCGGTAGCCGTGAGCTAGCTAACAAAGAAGTCGTTGGTTTTGCAGGTATTGCACCTAAAGTCGCAGAATGGCCAGAAAGTTATCGCTTCGATCTTCAGTTTGGTGTATTCGAGTCAATAGGTAAAGCAGTAGACAAAACTGGCCAAGTCATTGGTTTGACAATCAGCATGCTTAAGAAGCTTATTGTTGGAGACGTTGGTCTGAATAATCTGAGTGGACCAATATCAATAGCCAAAGGCGCAGGCGCGACAGCAGATTATGGTTTGGTCTACTTTTTAGGTTTTCTCGCTCTAATTAGTGTTAACCTAGGTATTATTAACCTCGTTCCTTTACCAATGTTGGATGGCGGTCATTTGTTGTTTTTTGCAATTGAAGCAGTCATTCGACGTCCTGTTCCTGAGAAAGTGCAGGAAATGGGCTTTAGAATTGGTGGTGCGATTATCTTCTCGCTCATGGCGTTAGCGCTATTTAATGATTTTACTCGTCTGTGATAGTTCAGAGACAAAAGCAGTAGCAAGGAATAATTAGAACAAGTATGGCGATTAAGCGAATTCTATTTGCAAGTTTACTGGCGACCAGTGTATCTGCAAATGGAGCAGAGAACTTCGTAGTTCAAGATATTGAAATCGATGGATTGCAACGTGTAGCACTGGGTGCTGCATTGTTGAAAATGCCTGTACGTGTCGGTGATACCATTGGCCAAGGCGATGTTGCAGAAATTATCCGCGCCCTGTATGCATCTGGTAACTTTGAAGATGTGAAAGTGTTGCGTGACGGTGGTGTTCTGATGGTTCAAGTCAAAGAACGTCCTACCATTGCAAGCATCTCTTTTTCAGGTAACAAAGCAATCAAGGACGAGCAGCTACAAGAAAACCTGAACGCGTCTGGCGTTCGTGAAGGTGAAGCGCTTGACCGCACCACGCTAAGCAACATTGAAAAAGGCTTAGAAGACTTTTACTACAGCGTAGGTAAATACAACGCAACAGTAAAAGCGGTGGTGACTCCACTACCACGTAATCGTTCTGATCTTAAGTTTGTCTTTACTGAAGGTGTGTCGGCAAAAATTCAGCAAATCAACTTTATCGGTAATGAAGTGTTCAGTGATGAAGAACTGCTTTCGCGCTTTAACTTAAATGTTGATGTGCCGTGGTGGAATTTCCTTTCTGATGAAAAGTATCAAAAGCAAGTCCTTGCAGGTGATATTGAAGCACTCAAATCATTCTACCTGGATCGTGGTTACTTAAAATTTAACGTTGATTCGACACAAGTTGCAATCTCTCCTGACAAGAAAGGGGT
>NZ_JADDYG010000397.1:64196-66186 GCF_015163535.1 Vibrio sp. OPT46
TCTTGCAGGCGATATTGAAGCACTCAAATCATTCTACCTGGATCGTGGTTACTTAAAATTTAACGTTGATTCGACACAAGTTGCAATCTCTCCTGACAAGAAAGGGGTATACATTACTCTTGGTCTAGAAGAGGGCGAGGTTTACACCGTTAAGGACGTGAAGTTCCGTGGTGATTTGATTGGCGAGGAAGCGACGTTCGAAAGACTTGTGCCATTTGAAGACAATGAGACATACAACGGCTCGTTGGTTACTTCAATGGAAGAAGGGATTAAGCGTGTGCTTGGTGAGTCCGGTTATGCTTATCCTCAAGTGAATACCATTCCAGAGTTTGACGACGAGAATCAAGAAGTTTCTTTGGTCGTTAACGTAGACCCGGGTAACCGAATTTATGTTCGTGATATTCGCTTCACGGGTAATAACTCAACCAAAGATGAAGTCCTTCGTCGTGAAATGCGTCAGATGGAAGGCAGTTGGTTGAACTCGAAATCGATTGAAACGGGTAAAACTCGTCTAAATCGTTTGGGCTACTTTGAAAATGTTGAAGTACAGACGGTTCGAGTTCCTGGTAGTGATGATCAAGTTGACCTAGTTTACTCTGTCAAAGAAGCGAACTCTGGTAGCGTTAACTTCGGTGTTGGCTACGGTACAGAATCGGGTGTGAGCTTCCAGGTTGGCCTGCAACAAGATAACTTTATTGGTAGCGGTAACCGTGTTGGTATCAACGCGATGATGAATGACTACCAGAAAAACATCAGTCTAGATTACCGTGATCCGTACTGGAACTTAGACGGTGTAAGCTTAGGTGGTAAGGTTTTCTATAACGAATTTGAAGCTAAAGAAGCCAATATCGTTGACTATACCAACGAAAGCTATGGCGCGAGCTTAACGTGGGGCTTCCCATTCGATGAGTTGAACCGTTTTGAATTCGGTGTCGGTTATACGCACAACAAGATCGGTAACTTATCGCCTTACTTGCAGGTAGAGCAGTTCTTACGAGCACAAGCAGACAACATTGATTCTAGTGGAGCGTTGAACACAAACGACTTCGACTTCAATATCTCTTGGACACGTAATAACTTAAACCGTGGTTACTTCCCAACGGCAGGTAACCATCAGCGAGCATTCTATAAAATGACCGTACCTGGCTCTGACGTTCAATACTTCAAAATGCAGTACGATGTTCGCCAGTATGTGCCATTGACTAAAAAGCACGAGTTTACCCTCTTGTTCCGTGGCCGCTTAGGTTACGGTAATGGTTACGGTCAAACGGATGGTAACGATAACTTGTTCCCATTCTACGAAAACTACTACGCAGGTGGCTTTACATCGCTTCGTGGCTTTGGCTCAAACTCTGTTGGTCCTAAAGCGGTTTACCGTGATACATCTGGTTCAAACAATGGCGCAGATACAGCAACAGATGACTCTGTTGGTGGTAACGCCGTAGCGCTAGCAAGTGTTGAGTTGATTGTCCCAACACCATTTGCATCAGAAGAAGTACAAAACCAAATTCGTACCAGTATCTTCTTTGATATGGCAAGTGTTTGGGATACGGAGTTTGACTACCGCGATTCAGGTGCGGAATATGGTGACCGTTACTACTACGATTACTCAGATCCAACCAACTACCGCTCTTCTTACGGTGCGGCGTTGCAGTGGATGTCTCCAATGGGGCCACTAGTATTCTCACTAGCGAAACCAATTAAGAAATTTGATGGCGATGATGAAGAGTTCTTCACATTCACTATCGGTAGAACTTTCTAAAGAGGAAAATATTTTGAATAAAATGATCAAAGCGGCTGGGATTGGCCTTCTTGTACTGAGCTCTTCAATGTTTGCAAATGCGGCAGAAGCTGCACAGAAAATTGCTTACGTAAATACAGCTCAAGTTTTTCAAGCTCTTCCTCAACGTGAAGTTGTACTACAAAAAATGCAGAAAGACTTCAAAAGCAAAGCTGATGAACTGAAGTCAATCCAAGCACAAGCTAAAAC
>NZ_JADDYG010000397.1:66196-70597 GCF_015163535.1 Vibrio sp. OPT46
AAAAATTGCTTATGTAAATACAGCTCAAGTTTTCCAAGCTCTTCCTCAACGTGAAGTTGTACTACAAAAAATGCAGAAAGACTTCAAAAGCAAAGCTGATGAACTGAAGTCAATCCAAGCACAAGCTAAAACAAAGATTGAGAAGCTACAACGTGACGGCGAGCTTTTGGGTCAAGACGAAGTTGAAAAGCTACGTATCGATATCGCGAAGCTAGACAGCGAGTACAAAGTGAAAGCACAAGCACTTGAAAAAGCAAGTGCGCGTCGTGAAGCTGAAGAAAAAGCGAAGCTTTTCAAAACGATTCAAGATGCAGTTAAGAAAGTCGCAGACAAAAATGGTTACGATCTTGTGATTGATATCTCTGCTTTGCAGTACGGCAAGCCAGAATACAATATTTCTGAAGACGTAATTAAAGCTCTAAAATAAGAAGTTATGAAGACATTAACATTAGCCGAATTGGCGACAATTACCGGGGGTGAGCTGTTTGGTGACGAGTCTCTCGTTGTAAGCCGTGTTGCCCCAATGGATAAAGCACAAGAAGGTGACGTAACCTTCTTGTCTAACCCAAAATACGCAAAACACCTTTCTGAGTGCCAAGCTACCGTTGTTATGGTAAAGGCTGAGCATAAAGATCAATGCGTTGGAAATGCGCTAGTGGTTTCAGACCCTTATGTCGCATTTGCTCGTGTGGTCCAAGCGATGGATACCACACCAACACCGGCAGACGATATTGCACCAAGTGCTGTGATTGCCGGCGACGTTAAGATGGGTGAGAACGTTACAATCGGCGCTAACGCTGTGATTGAAACGGGCGTAGAACTCGGCGATAACGTAAGCGTTGGCGCTGGTTGTTTTATCGGTAAGAACGCCAAACTAGGGAATAACACCAAGCTTTGGGCTAATGTCACTATCTATCATGAAGTGTCATTGGGTGATGACTGTCTCGTTCAATCGGGTACCGTCATTGGCTCTGATGGCTTCGGTTATGCGAATGACAAAGGCGAGTGGATCAAAATTCCTCAGCTTGGTTCAGTGCGTATCGGTAACCGCGTTGAGATTGGTGCTTGTACTACGATTGACCGCGGTGCACTCGAAGATACTATCATTGAAGACAATGTCATTCTGGATAACCAACTTCAAATCGCGCACAACGTGCAGATCGGATATGGTACCGTGATGCCTGGTGGTACTATTGTCGCGGGCAGTACAAAAATTGGTAAGTACTGCCAGATTGGCGGCGCGTCTGTTCTGAATGGCCATATCACTATCGCAGATGGTGTGGCGATTACAGGTATGGGCATGGTAATGCGCAGTATCGAAGAAAAAGGCCTTTACTCATCAGGTATTCCACTACAAACGAACAGAGAGTGGCGTAAAACTGCAACTCGAGTTCACCGTATTGATGAGATGAATAAGCGCCTAAAAGCGGTTGAAAAACAGCTGGAACAGAAAGAAGAAATTTAGAACAAGTTATCTTTCGCTCTGTATTTAACGTGAAAGCTAACAGGCTCTAGTTCCATATTCTGTACGAAGACTCGCGAAATGCGGGTCTTTTTCTTCTATAATGACGCGCTCTAAGTAGATTTAACTCCAAGATGGTGCGTATTTTGCTAGTATATTGCAAAGCGATTCGGCTTTACGACCTGTTGCCACGTTTGCCATCTTGGCGGCAAAAAATTGATATAGGAAGACGACTTTGACTACTGAAAAGAAAACGATGAACATCTCTGAAATTCAAGAGCTACTACCTCATCGCTACCCATTCTTATTGATCGACCGAGTGATAGACTTCCAAGAAGAGAAGTACCTTCACGCGATTAAAAACGTGTCGGTTAACGAACCTCAGTTCACAGGTCACTTTCCTCAACTACCAGTATTCCCAGGTGTTTTGATTTTAGAAGCAATGGCTCAGGCAACAGGCTTACTTGCATTTAAATCATTTGGTGCACCAACAGAAAATGAACTGTACTACTTTGCAAGCGTAGACGGCGCGAAATTCCGTAAACCAGTGGTTCCGGGCGACCAATTGGTTATTGAGGTAGAATTTCTGAAAGAACGTCGCGGCATTGCTGCATTTAGCGGTGTAGCAAAAGTTGACGGCGAAGTGGTATGTTCTGCAGAACTGAAGTGTGCTCGTCGAGAGTTTTAATATGATTCATGAAACCGCTAAAATCCACCCGGCAGCGGTGGTAGAAGAGGGCGCCAAAATTGGTGCTAACGTAACAGTAGGTCCTTTTACGTACATCACCTCTACGGTTGAAATTGGTGAAGGCACAGAAGTGATGTCTCACGTTGTGATCAAAGGTCACACGACTATTGGCAAAGATAACCGTATTTTCCCACATGCTGTCATCGGCGAAGAAAACCAAGACAAAAAATACGGTGGTGAAGACACAACTGTGGTTATCGGTGACCGTAACGTCATTCGTGAAGCGGTCCAAGTTCACCGCGGCACAGTGCAGGACAAAGCAACCACGATCATTGGTGATGACAACTTATTGTGTGTGAATGCACACGTTGCGCATGATGTTGTTATTGGTAACCACACTCATATCGGTAATAACTCGATTCTTGGTGGTCACGTTACTGTTGATGATTATGCCGGTGTGATGGCACTGTCTGCGATTCATCCGTTTTGTACAGTGGGCGCTTACGCTTACATTGGCGGCTGTTCAGCTGTGGTGCAAGATGTCCCAGCTTATGTACTCGCGCAAGGTAACCACGCTACTCCATTCGGCTTGAACCTTGTTGGCTTGAAGCGTAATGGCTTTGAGAAACCAGAGATTCGTGCGCTACAAAAAGCGTATAAAGAAATCTACCGTTCAGGTAAGACGCTAGAAGAAGTGAAGCCTATTCTGGCTGAAATGGCTCAAGAGTGGCCGGCTGTGAAGCGTTTCTCAGATATTCTGGAAACGACGGAACGTGGCATTATTCGTTAATTGGCGAATGAACCAATAAATAAAAAGATCGTGACCAAATTTGAGGTTACGATCTTTTTGTGTTTTATGGATAAGGCAAACCGTTATCCATAGCGCACAGGAAAAATAGCGAAGTAGATATGGAAAGACCATTACGTATTGGCATCATTGCCGGAGAATTGTCTGGCGATACGCTAGGTGAAGGCTTTATCAAAGCAGTAAAGCAACAATATCCAGACGCAGAGTTCGTAGGCATTGGTGGTCCGAAAATGATAGCCCAAGGTTGCGAGTCTCTGTTTGATATGGAAGAGCTTGCGGTGATGGGATTAGTCGAGGTTTTAGGCCGCTTACCGAGACTTCTTAAAGTGAAAGCTGAGCTCGTTCAGTATTTTACTCAGAATCCGCCTGATGTTTTCATCGGGATCGATGCTCCTGACTTCAACTTACGCCTGGAGCTTGACCTCAAGCAAGCGGGCATTAAAACCGTTCATTACGTGAGTCCGTCTGTTTGGGCTTGGCGTCAGAAGCGCATCTTTAAAATAGAAGCGGCAACGAACTTGGTGCTAGCATTTCTTCCGTTTGAGAAAGCGTTCTACGACAAATTTAATGTACCTTGCGAGTTCATTGGTCATACCTTGGCTGATGCCATCCCACTAGAATCAGAACAAGCGCCTGCACGTGAGTTGCTTGGTTTAGAACAAGATAAAAAGTGGCTTGCTGTCCTGCCAGGCAGTCGTGGTAGCGAGTTAAAAATGCTCTCAGAGCCATTTATTGAAACCTGCAAGTTACTCCATAAAAAATTTCCAGAACTGGGGTTTGTTGTCGCGCTTGTTAATCAAAAACGCCGTGAGCAGTTTGAACAAGCATGGAAAGAGCTAGCGCCAGAGTTGGACTTCAAGTTAGTTGATGACACCGCACGCAACGTCATCACCGCATCCGATGCCGTGATGTTGGCCTCCGGTACCGTAGCGTTGGAGTGTATGCTTCTCAAGCGTCCAATGGTGGTGGGTTATCGTGTGAATGCATTTACTGCTTTTTTAGCTAAACGTCTATTGAAAACGAAGTATGTGTCATTGCCGAATATCTTGGCGGATGATGAGCTCGTCAAAGAATATCTACAAGATGAGTGCACACCAGACAATTTGTTTACTGAGGTTTCTCGCTTATTGGAAAGCGATAATAAACCGATGTTAGATAAGTTTACGGAAATGCATCATTGGATTCGTAAAGATGCGGATCAACAAGCCGCAAACGCGGTTCTAAAACTGATTGAAAAATAGAGATTTATCATGGCTGTTAAACCAAAAGCGACCAAAACCAAAGTTGAACTCCCTCCGTTTGAATATCCGCAAGGTTATCAGCTTGTGGCCGGAGTCGACGAGGTAGGACGTGGCCCTTTGGTAGGAGACGTCGTCACCGCTGCGGTTATCCTTGATCCTAACAATCCTATTGAAGGGTTGAACGATTCGAAAAAATTGACCG
>NZ_JADDYG010000397.1:70652-75851 GCF_015163535.1 Vibrio sp. OPT46
AAAAGAAACGCATGGCGCTGCTTCCTGAAATCAAAGAAAAAGCATTGGCGTGGGCGGTCGGGCGTTGTTCTCCTGAAGAAATCGATCAACTGAATATTTTGCAGGCGACTATGGTTGCGATGCAGCGTGCAGTGGCGGGGTTACAGGTTCAACCTGATTTGGTGTTGATTGATGGTAACCGTTGTCCGGAGCTGCCTATGGATGCTCAAGCTGTAGTAAAAGGCGATCTACGTGTTGCCGAAATCAGTGCGGCTTCAATTATTGCCAAAGTCGTGCGTGACCAAGAGATGGAAGAGTTGGATAAACTTCATCCACAGTTTGGCTTCGCGAAGCACAAAGGTTACCCAACTAAAGCGCACTTTGAAGCGATTGAGCAACACGGAGTGATCAGTGAACACCGCAAGAGTTTCAAGCCAGTAAAAAAAGCGTTAGGCATAGAATAATCAAACGATCTAATTGGTGTTATAAACCCAACCTCTTTAGGTTAGAATCCCCAACAAAATAGAGTTACACGGTACCTGTTAATGTCAGATCCCAAATTCATCCACCTGCGTGTTCATAGTGACTTCTCGATGGTGGATGGTCTCAACAAAGTTCCGCCAATCGTAAAGAAAGTTGCTGAGCTCGGTATGCCCGCAATGGCGTTGACCGACTTTACCAACCTATGTGGTTTGGTGAAGTTTTACGGTACAGCACATGGCAGTGGTGTTAAACCGATCATTGGTGCTGACTTTAAAATGCAGTCGGACGAGTTTGGTGAAGAGCTGACACAAGTGACTTTGCTTGCGGCGGATAATGTAGGTTATAAGAACCTGACGTTATTGATATCAAAAGCGTACTTACGTGGACATGTTCAACACCACCCAGTGATTGACAAAGCCTGGTTGGCTGAAATGTCTGAAGGCCTGATTGTATTATCCGGCGGTAAAAGCGGGGAAATTGGTCGCGGCCTTTTGAAAGGCAACCGTCAAATAGTGCAAGGGTGTGTTGATTTCTATAAACAGCATTTTCCAGATCGCTTTTATCTTGAGCTACTTCGTACCGGTCGTCCAGATGAAGAAACTTATCTTCACTTTGCGGTTGAATTGGCAGAGCAGCAGGACTTGCCAGTAGTGGCGACCAATGAAGTTGTATTCCTGAGTCCAGACCTATTTGATGCTCATGAAATACGCGTAGCGATTCACGATGGTTACACATTAGAAGATCCGCGTAGGCCAAAAAACTACAGTCCGCAGCAATATCTTCGTACAGAAGAAGAAATGTGTGAGCTGTTTGCTGATATTCCTGAAGCGTTAGAAAACAGTGTCGAGATAGCGAAGCGTTGTAACGTGACTGTGCGCTTAGGTGAGTACTTCCTACCAGCTTTCCCAACCGAAGGGATGAAAGAGACTGAGTTCCTAGTCATGAAATCCCGAGAGGGGTTGGAAGAGCGTTTAGAGTTCCTATTTCCAGATGAGGAAGAGAGAAAACGTCGCCGCCCTGAATATGATGAACGTCTTCAGATAGAGCTAGATGTTATCAACCAAATGGGATTTCCTGGTTACTTCTTGATCGTAATGGAGTTCATCCAGTGGTCAAAAGATAATGGAATTCCTGTCGGTCCTGGACGTGGTTCCGGTGCTGGTTCTTTGGTGGCTTACGCACTAAAAATCACCGATCTGGATCCACTAGAATATGACTTGCTGTTCGAACGTTTCTTGAACCCAGAACGTGTTTCGATGCCCGATTTCGACGTCGATTTCTGTATGGATAAACGTGACCAGGTTATTGACCACGTTGCGGAAATGTACGGTCGCGACGCGGTATCTCAGATCATCACGTTTGGTACCATGGCGGCAAAAGCGGTAATCCGTGACGTTGGCCGCGTATTGGGCCACCCATTTGGTTTTGTTGATCGTATTTCAAAGCTGATCCCGCCCGATCCAGGCATGACGCTAGATAAAGCGTTTAAAGCTGAACCTGCACTACCTGAATTGTATGAGGCCGATGAGGAAGTTAAAGAACTCATCGACATGTGTCATATTTTGGAAGGCTGTACGCGAAACGCCGGTAAACACGCTGGTGGTGTTGTAATTTCACCTACAACAATTACCGATTTTGCGCCAATTTATGCAGACGCTGAAGGTCACTTCCCGGTTACTCAATTTGATAAAAACGATGTTGAGACCGCTGGCCTAGTTAAGTTTGACTTCTTGGGTTTACGTACCTTAACCATTATTGACTGGGCGTTAGGGCTGATTAACCCACGTCTAGAGCGAGAAGGTAAAGAACCGGTTCAAATTGAATCCATACCGTTAGAAGACCCTGCCTCTTTCCGTTTGTTGCAAAACTCTGAAACGACAGCAGTATTCCAGCTTGAATCTCGAGGCATGAAAGAGCTGATCAAACGACTTCAGCCAGACTGTTTCGAAGACATCATCGCATTGGTAGCACTCTTCCGTCCGGGTCCTTTGCAATCGGGCATGGTAGATAACTTTATCGACCGTAAACATGGTCGAGAAGCGATCTCTTATCCAGATGAAAAGTGGCAACACGAGTCGCTAAAAGAGACGCTTGATCCAACCTACGGCATCATCCTGTATCAAGAGCAGGTAATGCAGATTGCGCAGATCTTAGCAGGTTACACGCTAGGTGGTGCGGACATGCTTCGTCGTGCAATGGGTAAGAAAAAGCCAGAAGAGATGGCAAAACAACGTGCTATCTTTGAAGAAGGTGCGATAAAGAACGGTATCGATGGCGAGTTGGCGATGAAAATCTTCGACTTGGTAGAGAAGTTCGCCGGTTATGGTTTTAACAAATCGCACTCTGCTGCTTATGCATTGGTTTCTTATCAAACTCTTTGGCTGAAAACACATTATCCTGCCGAATTTATGGCTGCGGTAATGACAGCCGATATGGATAACACGGAAAAAGTCGTTGGCTTGGTCGATGAGTGTTTCCGTATGAAGCTCACCGTGCTGCCACCAGACATCAACTCTGGCCTATATCGCTTTAATGTTGATGAAAATGGCGCAATTGTTTACGGTATTGGTGCGATAAAAGGGGTAGGTGAAGGTCCTATCGATGCGATTCTTGAGGCGAGAAATAAAGGTGGTCACTTTAAAGACCTGTTTGATTTCTGTGCTCGAGTTGATCTAAAACGCGTCAATAAACGAGTGATAGAGAAGCTGATTTACGCGGGTGCGTTGGATCGACTAGGCCCACACCGCGCGGCGATGATGGCGTCACTCAATGATGCGGTAAAAGCAGCAAGTCAACATCACCAAGCTGAAGCGTTTGGTCAAACGGATATGTTTGGTGTGCTAACGGATGCGCCTGAAGAAGTAGAGCATAAGTATACGCAGGTTCCGCCTTGGCCAGAAAAAGTGTGGTTAGAGGGCGAGCGTGATACCCTAGGCCTATATTTGACAGGGCACCCAATTAACGCCTACGTAAAGGAACTAAACAAATACACCAGTTGTCGACTAAAAGACGCAACGCCCACTCGCCGCGACCAATCTGTCACGGTAGCCGGCCTGGTTATTGCCGCTCGTGTAATGACGACCAAGCGTGGTACACGAATTGGTATTATGACACTGGATGACCGAAGTGGTCGCATGGAAGTGATGTTGTTCTCAGATGCGCTGGATCGATACGCTGAACTTCTCGAAAAAGACAGAATTTTGGTCGTTTCTGGACAGGTCAGCTTTGATGACTTCAACGGTGGCCTTAAAATGTCGGCGCGTGAAGTTATGGATCTCGGCAGTGCGCGCGAGAAATACGCTCGTGGTTTGTCGGTATCGATAGATGCAAATCAGATCAACGATCAGTTTTTTGAGCAGTTCAGCCGTATTTTAGAACCGCACAAAGCCGGAACCGTACCCGTCAATGTATACTACCAGCGTGCCGACGCCAGAGCGCGGTTAACATTGGGCACCGAGTGGCGAGTTACGCCAAGTGATACATTACTCGACGATTTAAAACAGTTGCTTGGCAAAAGCCAGGTAGAACTCGAATTTAACTAAAAATTCAGCGCAATATGTTAGACGCTGAGTAAACAAGGATTCATAGATGAGCCTAAACTTTCTTGAATTTGAAAAGCCAATTGCAGAACTAGAAGCGAAAATTGAAGCATTACGTGATGTCTCTCGTCACGGTGGTGATTCTGCGATTGACCTGGATAAAGAAATCGAACAGCTTGAGAAGAAAAGCTTAGAGCTGAAGAAAAAAACCTTCAGTGACCTAGGTGCATGGGAAACAGCTCAACTGGCTCGTCACCCACTACGTCCTTACACGCTGGATTACATCCAACACGCTTTTGAGGAGTTTGATGAATTAGCGGGTGACCGCGCGTTTGCAGACGACAAAGCGATTGTGGGTGGCATGGCTCGCCTTGAAGGCCGCCCTGTGATGATCATTGGTCACCAAAAAGGTCGTGAGACCAAAGAAAAGGTGAAACGTAACTTTGGTATGCCGAAACCAGAAGGCTACCGTAAGGCTCTACGCTTGATGGAAATGGCAGAGCGTTTCAACATGCCGATCATCACATTTATTGACACGGCTGGTGCATACCCAGGTGTGGGCGCAGAAGAACGTGGTCAATCTGAAGCTATCGCGAAAAACCTAAAAGTGATGTCTGGTCTTAAAGTACCAGTAATCTGTAACGTTGTCGGTGAAGGCGGTTCTGGTGGTGCACTAGCAATCGGTGTAGGCGACTACGTGAACATGCTTCAGTACTCTACGTACTCAGTAATTTCTCCTGAGGGTTGTGCTTCAATCTTATGGCGTGATTCAGACAAAGCGCCACAAGCGGCAGAGGCAATGGGCCTAACTGCTCCGCGTCTTAAAGAGCTTGAACTGATCGACGAAATCATTGAAGAGCCACTAGGCGGCGCTCATCGCGATCATGTTCAAATGGCAGCGAATATGAAAGCGACACTACTTCGTCAGCTAGAAGATCTAGAACAACTGGATGAAGAGACGCTACGTGAACGTCGTTACCAGCGCCTAATGAGCTACGGCTACTGTTAATTTCGGTGATTGCTGTTAAGCGTTAGCTGATATCTCAATTGATAACAGTTAAAATAGAAAGGGTTGGATGAGAGTCCAGCCCTTTTTTGCATCTATCGGATCGTTTATGGAATCGCTTTACCTGCATTTTGCTCAAGTTCTCGGCCGCTACTATCAATTAGGCACTAAGGTTGTCTTGGCGTTTAGCGG
>NZ_JADDYG010000397.1:75944-84108 GCF_015163535.1 Vibrio sp. OPT46
TTCGATAGAGTGTCACGCTGTGTATGTGCACCATGGTTTAAGCTCGAATGCCGATAATTGGGCCGATAAATGCTTACTTTGGGCACAACAAGTGGGGATATCTTGCTCGATTGAGCGAGTGAGCTTAGACATCAGCAATGGTGAAAGTATTGAACTTCTTGCTCGTGAAGCTCGCTACCAAGCCTTAACTAAGTACATTCAAGAAGGCGATATACTGTTGACTGGTCAACATGCCGACGATCAAATAGAGACTTTTCTCCTTGCTCTTAAGCGCGGTAGCGGGCCAAAAGGGTTATCTTCGATGGCGGAGAGTATGCCGTTTTCTTGCGGATCTCTAGTTCGACCATTGCTTACTATCAAGCGGAAGACCATCGAAGACGCCGCTACTAAATTAGGCTTGGAGTGGGTGGAAGACGAAAGCAATCAAGATACCCGTTATGATCGTAACTTTCTTCGTCATTGTGTTATTCCTGAATTGTCTGGTCGTTGGCCGAGTATCCATCAAGCGGTTCAGCGCAGTGCAAACTTATGTGCTCAACAAGAAGCGCTATTGGATGAACTATTGAGCGCGGTGTTTGAACGCGCTTTACAAACGGATCTAAGTTTGAGTATTGAAGAACTGGCTAAGCACAGTGGATTAGCGCGTGCGCGCTTGATTCGTATGTGGCTGTCTAAGCTTAATACTAGTATGCCGACTCAGGTACAACTCAATCTTATCTGGAATGAAGTGGCATTAGCTCAGCAAGATGCCAACCCCAAACTACAACTTAAACAAGGTGAAGTGCGCCGTTTTCGAAATCGTCTCTATTGGGTAACGGAAACGGCTGATGTCACTAAGTGGCAAAGTACGATTCAAGTTGATGCGACTTTGTCGCTGCCTGAGGGACTCGGGGAGCTGACCTTAACGACGAGTTCTAGTAACGCAACGATTGCGCTACCGAGTCAGCCAGAATTGCTTCGCGTGACCTTCAATCCGGAAGGCTTATCAGCGCATCCAACCACGCGTAATCACAGTCGAAAACTGAAGAAGTTATTCCAAGAATACAATGTGCCAAGCTGGCTGCGTCGTCAAATTCCGATTTTAATGTACCAAGACCGAGTCGTTGCTGTGGCAGATCTGTTCGTTGATCAGGCGTTTAATGGTCAAGATTGTGAACTTATTTGGCGCAGGTAATGAAAATTCATGCCACAATGTCGATTATAAAATATAAAAATCCTTAAATAATAATTGATTAGGTGAAGCAATGAAGAAAACAATCATGGGTGCAATGGTGGCGTTAACCATGTTCAGTGGGCAGGCTCTAGCTGCGGGAGATGCTGCAGCAGGTCAAGCAAAGTCGGGAGTATGCGCGGCGTGTCATGGCGCTGATGGTATTGCTGTCATTCCGGGTTACCCAAATCTGAAAGGGCAAAATGAGCAATATATTATCAGTTCAATTAAAGCTTATAAAAATAAAGAGCGAACAGGTGGGCTTGCTGCTGTGATGCAAGCTCAAGCTTCATTGTTGTCTGATGAAGATATCGCTAACCTAGCGGCTTACTACGCAAGTTTGAAGTAAACGCGAGTCTGAAAAAGCTTGGACGATTGGGCATTGAGCAGTCCTCATTGGGTTTTATCAACTCACGATATTCGCTATGTTAATTTGCTCAGCCTGGATTTTCGCTGGTGGATCAGAGACAAACATTGAATGTTGCGAAACGCTAAACGATAATAAGCGCAATCGATTGAAGCTTAAGGGATGAACATGAAAAAAATTGAAGCGATTATCAAGCCATTTAAACTGGATGATGTTCGAGAAGCGCTAGCTGAAGTTGGCATTACAGGGATGACCGTCTCTGAAGTGAAAGGCTTTGGTCGCCAAAAAGGTCACACCGAGCTTTACCGTGGTGCAGAGTACATGGTGGACTTTCTACCTAAAGTGAAGCTCGAAATCGTTGTAACGGAAGATGTGGCTGATAAATGCGTAGAGACAATCATTGAAACCGCGCAAACTGGTAAGATTGGTGATGGTAAAATATTCGTCACTGATATTGAGCGTGTGGTTCGTATTCGTACTGGTGAAGAAGACGAAGACGCGATCTAAGGTTTCTTGTCACTTGTTTCGTATTTATTATGCTAAAAGGGAGCCAAGTGGCTCCTTTTTTGTTGTTTGCTTATTAGTGAAATCATTTAACCCGAGATTTGTTGTTCTAGATTTCGGGTGCCTACATTCAGGTTTGTCGTATGTTTAAGCGTTTTTTTCTGGCGTTAGCTTTTCTCGTAATGGCGGTATTGGTTGGCTTCCAGGTTATTTTCACCGTACCAGATCAGCCGCAAATTATTACTCAAACAGGTACCGAGCTGACACAAGATATCAGGTGCATCGAATTTAGCGATTCAAAAGCTCTCGATCATGACGGCAAAATCAATGTGCTTGTCTGGAATATCTACAAACAGAACCGGGCTAATTGGCAACGTGCACTCGATGAGTTTTCTGCTGATAAGCAGTTACTGTTATTGCAAGAAGCCAGCATGACACCATCATTTAAACAGTGGTTGGTGGATGGTCGCTGGGTTAGTAATCAAGTGAGTGCTTTTAAGGCGCTGGGTAGCGGTGCCGGTGTAATTAGTATTGCTCAAGGGCAACCAGAAAAAGCCTGCGCTTACACCTCTAAAGAGCCGTGGCTTCGCTTACCTAAGTCTGCATTATATAGCCAGTATCACTTGAGTAATGGCGAGAAACTCGCAGTGGTGAATGTACATGCAATTAACTTCACCGTGGGTACAAAAGAGTATGTATCTCAGTTAACGGCGGTTGAAATGCTTTTAAAGCATCATGTGGGGCCAATTCTATTTGCTGGAGACTTCAATAGCTGGAGTGAATCTCGCGTTAATGCGATGAGGCAGGCCTTAAAGGCTGCGGACTTACAAGAGGTGACGTTCTTGCCGGATCATCGAGTCCAATTTATAACAGGGTTACCACTGGACCATGTGTTTTACCGAGGTCTGACGCTTAAGTACGCAAAAGCGCCGCAGAGCGACGCTTCCGATCATAACCCATTGTTATTGTCATTTACGTTAAATAACTAGCTTAGGTTACCACAATATAAAGTGCCCAAATAACGTAGAAGAATACCCATGGCAGGCTTGCTATCACCAAAGCTTGGCCACGTTCAAACTCCGTCCACGTCAGTACAACGCCGTAGCCGAGCACAATGTACCAAGGCAGAAGCAAAGGTAACGAGCTAGCGAAATGAGACCATTCGTTAGTAAGAGGCAGCTTTAATAGACCATTGAGGCTATTTAAATCGGCAGCGTAAGTCATTACCTGACCATGCTTGAGTAGCAAGCTCGCGTAGCTTGCTACATCGCCCAATACTGCTGGGAATAAGATAGCACACGATGCGGCAAACCATTTCCAGTAACCGTATTGTTGTTTGCTTGCCTTTGTTGCAAGAAAGAACCAAAGCGCGAGCAATAGTAAGGTGGCAAAGCGGTTGAATACATCATTGATGATCGCGCTTGCCATTAGCGTGTTTGGTTCTAATAGCTCAATCTGCTTCGGGTCGATTTGCTGAAATTGCGCAGCAAGTTGGTCACTGAGCCACGTGAAATCGACATTCGAAAAGTAAGCACCCCAGAATAAAAACGGACTAAGCATCAGGAAGATGAACGGTTGCCATCCCCATCCACCGCGTTGATAAAGCGCAAGAAAACAAGATGTTGGAGAACGAAAAATGTCCAACAGCATCACAAGTGGATTGCTTGATGGGTTCATACACTTACCTTCGTTACGTCAACGTACAACTTAAGCTTTTGACCTGGTTGTAAGTATTTTTTCTTGTGTAGCGAGTTCCATTTCACGATGTCGTTCGTTTTTACTTTGAACTTGCTTGCAATGCCGCTAATGGTGTCGCCAGAGCGAACGTTGTAGAAAACGGTACGGATCACAGAACCTTTGTCTGAGTCTTTCCAAATCACTAGCTTTTGACCCACACGCAATGGATCTTTAGGGCCCATACCATTCCATTTAGCTAACGATTTATACGACACTTTATTGTTACGTGCGATTGACCACAAACTTTCTCCAGACTGAACGACATGGGTGAGCTTGAGTTGACCACGAGCACGAGATTGAGTCTTGTTTAATCGGTTTTGTGCCGTTAATGCATATTTTGCATCGTCTTTTGTTGATGTCGGAATCAATAGGTATTGACCAATACGAATGTTGTTATTCGATAGGCCGTTGGCACGTCGAATGACTTTCGTGGTTGTGCCGTATTTATTAGCTAGCACGCTTAAAGAGTCACCAGATTTCACCTTGTAGCGAGCGACCTTCATCCCTTTACCGCGATTTTTCTCCACCTTGGTGAGAAAAGTCTCTTTTTTCTCTACGGGAATCAAAAGTTGGTGCGGCCCCTCAGGCGCTGTCGACCACTGGTTGTATGCTGGGTTGTAACTCTGCAACTCTTTTACGCTAATGCCGGCATAATCTGCGGCAATAGCCAGATCTAACTGCTCTTCTGGATCAACAAGCGTTAGAACAGGCTTGTTTGGAATTGCAGGAATATTAAGTCCGTACTTGTCTTGGTTTGCGATAACGTCAGCCAAGGCCAATAGCTTAGGAACGTAACTGCTGGTCTCTTTTGGTAAGTCTAATGAGAAGAAATCGATAGGTTTACCGAGCTTTTTATTCTTACGAATTGCGCTAGAAACTCGGCCTCCACCGCTGTTATAAGCGGCGATTGCATGTTCCCAGTTACCATCAAAACGCTCGTTTAGTTGTACTAGGTAGTCCAGCGCTGCATCCGTTGCTGCTGCCACATCTCTGCGACCGTCATACCAGTAGTTTTGCTCTAATCCCATCATTTTTCCGGTGCCTGGGACAAATTGCCACAACCCAGCCGCGCTACCATGTGAGTAGGCAAAGGCATCGAATGAACTTTCCACTACAGGAAGTAATGCAAGCTCCATTGGGAGTCCGCGCTCTTCGATACGTTTTGTGATCATGTATAGAAAAGGAGTCGCACGCTTAGATACCGTGTAAAGGTGATTTGGGTGCTTTAAATACCACGTACGGTAGTAGTCCACTTTCTTGTGGTTTGGGATATCCATGTCCAGCTGCATGGCGATACGTTGCCACACATCTTCTTGTTCTTGGGGGGAGAGAACTTTAGGCGCGTCGTTAGCGGATTTTTTTGCTAGTGACGATTTATTGCCCGGTTGAGCTTTTACTGCATTTTGCTTTGCAGTCTGCTCAGATTTATTGGTTTCTGGTGTAGAAGACGTTGAATCTGACTGAGTCAATTGACAGCCAGATAATAACAACGCCAACGCCCAAGTATACTTCAAACGCATGGATTCAGCCTATTTAGGGCCTGTTTATCTTCACCTGCCTGTCGCGCAACGTAATGTGCGTGGCAGTCGCAAGATAATAGACATCTTTTAAACACTAACTAATTTATAGAGGCAAAGAGCTTCTAATTATGCAATGGGGAGAAATTCAAATAGATTTATATCAACCCCAAACGTAAGAGAAGCGCCAGTGGCGCTTCTCGAAAAATCAGTCCCTGATAATACTGGGGTCTTGCAAACTTACAAGCAGAAAATGGTTAAAATTCGTTCTTCCACTCGCGTAAAGCAGTAAAAACCGAGCATGGATCGCTATTTTTAATGCGACTAGCAACAGATTGAACCACGTCAGGGTTAGAGGTTCGCAAGAACGGATTAATCCACTTTTCTTTGCGTATTGTTGTTGGAAGTGTCGGAATGTTGAGTGCTCGCAGTCGGTTTACATCGTCGCGATATTGGCGAAGTTGCTCATTGTCAGGTTCAACCGCTAGAGCAAACGCCACGTTACTCGCGGTGTATTCATGCGCGCAGAAGACTTGAGTTTCTTCTGGTAGAGACGTTAGTTTGCTCAGTGATTCAAACATTTGCTCAGGCGTACCTTCAAAAATACGACCGCAGCCAGCAGAAAAGAGCACATCACCGCAAAACAGTTTTCCGTCCCCAACGTAACCGATATGGCCCAAAGTATGGCCGGGTAACCCAAGTACTAAGAAAATCTCACCAAACAACTCCAGCTTGTCGCCTTCTTCCATTGGTGTCGTTAGGGTTGGAATTGGCTCTGATTTTGGGCCCACAACGGCGACGTCAGGAAATGCACGCACTAAGTCTGGAACGCCACCAATGTGATCGTTGTGGTGGTGCGTAATTAAAATCGCTTCTAAAGTTAATTCGTTAGCCTGCAGAAATTCTAATACTGGCTTCGCATCGCCCGGATCAACGACTGCGCAGCGCTTATCGCTATTTTGTATCAGCCAGATGTAATTATCATTAAATGCGGGTATGCTTTTGATCTCTAACACGATTCGTTCTCCGTCACCCATTTTAGTCAGGTGGTTAATGAAACCAGCACTCAGCAACAAAACTATACCACACCCGTCGACTTGGTCAGCAATGAACAACGGTCCGTGGGTGCTTGAGTCAATCCAGACCCGACTTGATGAATGGTGCCCGAAACTCTTCGGCTACCATATGCTCAAACTGGGCGGGTTGAGCTGTGAGCTAACCAGCTGTAATTGTAACATTCAACACCAAGTCAACGTAGATATCCAGAACCCGTTGCATAATGTGATTGCAGATGGTTACGAATTACCCTTTTTGGAAAAAAGCTTTGATGTTGTGATACTCGCTCATCAGCTCGACTATGCAAGCGATCCACACCGTTTGTTGCGTGAAGTCGATAGAGTGATGATGGATGATGGCTATGTAATTATTACTGGATTCAACCCATTAAGCTTGACTGGATTAGCGAGTTTGCTTCCATGGCGTAAACATAATTTGCCTTGGAGTGGACGAATGTTTACGTCGAACCGCATCAAAGATTGGTTAGGGTTACTTAATTATCAAGTGATTCATTGTGATCGTTATGCGCTGTTTCCGATGAAACGTTACCGTACGATGTGGACATGGTTGGAAAATAGTCTTGGTGATTGGGCATCACCCGCTGGGAGTTTGTATTACATAGTCGCGCGGAAACGGACATACCCTCTCAAGCCTATCAAACCGCATTGGCGCTTGAAGAAAAAGCTCACACCACTTGGGGTGATGAATCGAGAGGGTAACACTATGAGGAAAGAATCTCGCTAAGAGGGTTGGTAACCTGTATCTTCCTCAGTTGGGTTTTCTGCAGCAGTCCGGGCTAGCTCATCACACATTTCGTTCTCACGATGGCCCGCGTGGCCTTTTACCCAATGCCATTCAACTTGATGGCGTGCGGTTTCTTTGTCTAGAGCTTGCCATAAATCGGCATTCTTCACGGGTTTTTTATCCGCTGTTTTCCAACCACGCTTCTTCCAGTTATGGATCCACTGAGTAATACCTTGGCGCACATATTGGCTGTCAGTCGTTAAAGTGACTTTACAAGGTTGTTTTAACGTCTGTAGCGCGACGACAGCCGCCAACATTTCCATGCGGTTGTTGGTAGTTAACGTATAGCCTTTGGAAAGTGTCTTTTCTACGTCTTTGTAACGCAATACTATGCCGTAACCACCTGGTCCTGGGTTACCTAAACAAGAACCGTCAGTGAAAATCTCAACGTGTTTGGTCATATTTTTTGGTACTATTAGCCGAAACATTTAATAAAGCATAGTCTGACATACATAACCTTATGAATACCAGCAGCAATTCTGAATATAACCGCATTGTCGTTCTCGATACCGAAACCACAGGTATGAACCGCGAGGGTGGTCCTCACTACATGGGACACCGCATTATTGAAATCGGTGCCGTGGAGATCATCAACCGTAAGCTGACTGGTCGTCACTTCCACGTTTATTTAAAACCCGATCGTGAAATCCAACCAGAAGCGGTTGAAGTTCACGGTATTACGGATGAATTCTTGGTTGATAAACCGGAATACGCGAGCGTGCACCAAGAGTTTCTTGAGTTTATTAAAGGCGCAGAACTTGTTGCCCACAACGCGCCCTTCGATACCGGCTTTATGGATTACGAGTTTGGCATGCTCGATCCTAACATCGGCAAAACTGACGACTACTGCAAGGTGACCGACACCCTTGCAATGGCGAAGAAAATCTTCCCTGGTAAGCGAAACAACCTTGATATCTTATGTGAACGTTACGGTATTGATAACTCGCACCGTACACTCCACGGAGCTTT
>NZ_JADDYG010000397.1:84167-90024 GCF_015163535.1 Vibrio sp. OPT46
ATTCTAGCCGACGTTTACCTCTTTATGACGGGTGGTCAAACGAGTCTAGAATTTAACGCGAATAAACAAGAGGGTGGGGTAGAAACCATTCGTCGTATTGAAGGAAGAAAAGCGCTAAAGGTTTTGCGCGCAAGTGCCGATGAACTAGAAGCTCACCAAAAAAGATTAGAGTTGGTGAACAACTGTATTTGGCATCAATAGGAGAAGCTATGTTGAGGGCTTTGTTGGTCGCGTTTTTAGCGATATGGAGTAGTCTCTCGAGTGCTGCGAGTGAATCTACAATGTCTTTGTTAGACAATCGCTTTCGAGTTGATCCAACCATCGAGCAGATCACGTTTTTGGTTTATCGTGAGCAAAGTTCTCAGCCAGTTGTTTTAGTCCGTCCTGACGGTAAAAAATACTATGCTTGGGGCTCTTACGACAATGTACGTTGGTATCAAGAAGCCTCACTCGATATTATTTCCGTTGATAACCCTATGCCAGGTCCATGGCAGGCTGTGGGGAAAGTTACGCCTAAAAATAACATCCGCTTAATTTCTCACCTAAAGCTCAGTACGGATCTGTTCCCAAACCGATTATATAATGGGGAAGCGCTTAAGTTTACAGCTCGCCTGACCTCCGACGGCAAACCTCTTGTACTGCGCGACTTCCTTGATCGCGTGAATCTGCGCGTGACATTTACCAAGTTTGTCGAAAATGAAGATGAGCTGATCAAAGAAGCACGTCCAGTGCCGATGGTTGTGGGTGAGTTTTCTGATGACGGCCGAGGCTTGGATGAAAAAGCAGGGGATGGAGTGTTCACGGTTCAGCTCCCAATAGACGTTGAGCCTGGTAAGTACCGTGCGCGCATCACGTCTGGCAATGGCGTATTCTTACGAGCGCAAGAGCAAGTCATCTTGGTTTATCCGAACCCAATCTCTCGTACTTTTATTCAGGCTCGTAATCCCGATAAGCCACACCAATTAGTGGTGAGTGGCGAGCAAGGTATGATTGCACCAGGCTCTATTGCAGTCACAGTGAAAAAGGACGCTCCCGATGGTTTCATTAGTTACAGCCAAGGACAGGTCTCTAAAGATGGAATGAGAGTTACGTTGAACCTCAATAACGATGCTGAGCTTGGTAAGTACGCATGGCGCGGCGAGATCTTTGCCACTGATTTTGCAACTCAGCGCTCGTTGGTGTTTCCTATCCCAGAGCAAACCTTCAGTGTTGTTGATGAAGTTGATCTAGAAGCTGCTCGAATTGCAAAAGAAGCTGAATTAGCCGAACAGCGCCGTATTGAAATGGAAAAGCAAATTATCGCTGAGCGAGAGGCTGAGCGTAAGCGCAGCATGATTATTATCGCGGTGGGTAATTTGATAATGCTGCTGATTGTGATCATTGCATGGATAGTCTGGCGCAAAATTAAAGCGAAGCGCGATGCCATGCCAGAGATGCAATTAGAAGTACCAAAGAAATAGTAGTAACACATAAAGCGAGAAACGGAGCCAATCGGCTCCGTTTTTTTATCAAGTTACCAAGTTGGAAGAAGAAAAATGGATAAATTATGAATATTTAAGTTTACTGTATTCAAATATATGTTTGGGATTTTATATAAATAATATATCATTTTTACTTTCTAAATTGGTTGCATTTTTAATGTGACTAACTTTCAAAACAATCAATTAAAGATAAAGAAATAATGAATAAAATTTTAGCTTTTTTTTGTGCAGTGATAATTGTAGGTTGTTCTTCTATTGATAATGGTGTTAATAATCCAGATTCGGGAAGTAATAATTTAAAATCACTTGATACCTTCACTTTCGATCCCTTAAGTAAAATCCAAAAAGTAGAAATACCAACTTATTATGATGGCTTGTTTGATACAGCAAGACCCTATTTAGATGAAAAGTACCCTTACACCTATGTCAGTAAACCTCAAGCATACATAATTGATGACGAGATTATTTCTTTTGCTCCTTGGTTTCCTGTCGAAGGAAGGTTTACGGTTTTTCCAACCGCTCACTATATAGTTATAACTCAAGAAACCGAGAGTGGCTTAGTCTCCGCACGATTTAATCATGAACAAGTAATTAAGCTGTTAAGTGAAGAGTATAAAATTACTGAGCATACAAGTCCGTTTTTTCATTATGTTCTAGAGGTTTCTCCAAGTGAACAAGCCAATTTTGTAGAAGATATCCATAAAAAATTGAGTAGACTTCCTTCAGAATAAGGATTGTTGGTTGAATTTTGGTCAATAAAGTCAGGGGTTCTGGCTTTATTGATTGCATGGAGTTCTATTTATATTGATTTGGGCTTTGTAATAGGTAGTACGCCATAATAACAAGAGCCGATCTTTTAGGGTTTCTGGATAAATATTCAGCTGTGCGTGATAAATAAGAATAAGTAAACGCGAGGTCTCTGATGAAATACAAAAAGCGTCAGAAGTATAAATACACTCTCCATTCTGAAGAAAAGATTGAGACTCACATTTCAGTGAGTAACGCGTATGACAGCCCTTTTCTTAGTTTGTCCAAACAAGGCGTGTTAACGATTAAAAAGGGCTATGCATGGGATGGAGCGAGTGGGCCAGCGTTAGACACAAAAAACATTATGAAAGCTTCTTTAGTGCATGATGCTCTTTACCAACTCATGAGGGAAGAGGTGTTGCCACAAAGTGCTCGAAAGCATGCGGATACGTTGTTGAGAGAAACATGTTTAGAAAAAGGAATGTCTAGCTTCAGAGCAACTTATATCTATTATGGCGTCAGAGTTGTCGGTGGCTTCTTTTCTAGACCTGATACTTTGTGTGCTTAATGGGAACATCTTTCCAACGTTTAACTGTTTATTTATACAGTTTAGTTATGTAAGCTCCAAGGTGATACAAAGGAGTAGTACATAATGACAATAAGATATGAAGAGCATGTGCCAAGCCCGAAAGAATACTGTGATATGCGTGTCAAAGCCGGGCTATCACCCAAATCGTTGAAAGCTGCTGAAATTGGTCTACCCAATTCGTTATATGGCGTATCTGTTCGGGATGAAGGAAAGCTCATTGCAATGGGTCGGGTTGTTGGTGACGGGGCGTGTAACTTCGAAATTGTCGACGTTGCCGTTGATTCTGATTATCAAGGCAACGGTTTAGGTAGAAAAGTCATGGAATACATCGACGGTTATCTTTCATCTGTTGCACTTGAAGGCTCTTACGTTTCTATGATTGCTGATGAACCGGTCTTTTACGAAAAGCTTGGTTATAGGCTGGTGGCTCCTAAAAGCCAAGGGATGACAAAAAAGTTTAAGCCAAAGGCGTAACACGTATTCAGCTGTGAAGATAAGCACTAGAAAACAGGAGTTTAATTTCCTGTTTTCTATATTAAATTTGTATTTAAGCCACTTCTGGAATTGGTTTGGGTGGCTGCTCTAAATCAGGCTCTTTTTGAACAGTAGGAATTTGTCCCTCACCCACAGCACTGATGTAACAGCCACTAAGTTTAATGGCAAGGTACATATCAGCTCGCAGTAAGATGCCTCCTTCACTGGTGCTGATACCAGTAAGCTCACACCATTGACGAAGACGTCGTTTCCTTCCAGCGAGGATTAAGCGTACGCCTCTCTTTTTCAAAGTATTGTGAATATCTGCCAGTGTTGCCATCACACTGAGATCCAAGTGAGTAAAGCTCGATACGGCGTCGATGACAACGCAACTTGCGTCTTTGTGATGCTCTGCCTGCTCTAACACTCTACGTTTAAAGTAAGGAGCATTGAAGTAAGTTAGCGGTGAGTTAAAGCGGTAAATCACCATTCCAGGAATAGGCGAAGCTTTTCCTGAGTCGTCGATGGTCCGAATGGTACCTTTTTCATCCAAGCCAAGTAGCTGATCACTCGGTCGCATGACAATCCGTAAAAATTGAAACAGCCCTAGCAATACCGCCAAAGTGATCCCCGGTATTACACCCACGATCAACACAGAAATAAAAGTAATGATGGCCAGATAAAATGCATCTTTGTCACGAGATTTTAATTTCCAAATTGCTTTAAGATCGAGCAGCGATAGGGACGCAATGATCAATACAACACCAAGTGAAGCGATAGGGATGAACTGCAAAGGCTCGTAAATAAATACCGCAATAATGGCAATGGTGATTGCGGCGACAATCGAAACTAATTGAGATTTACCGCCATTTGCATCATTGACGGCTGTGCGTGAGTCAGCGCCGCTTATTGCGAAACCTTGTGAAAACGCTGAGGCAATGTTGGCAAAACCCAACGCCTGAAACTCTTTATTTGCATCAATATCATAACCGTTTTTAGCCGCGAAACTGCGGGCGGTGAGCATCATGCTAACAAAACTGACAATCGCAAGGTTGAGCGCCGGGACTACTAGTTCACGAACTTCACCTAGCTCAAATTCCGGTGTTTGAAACTGAGGGAAGCCACCTTGAGTGAGTCCGACAACCGATACGCCCATCTCTTGTAAATGGAAAAACCAAACTGACGCAGTAGTTACGAGGATCGCCAGCATGGCAGCAGGCCAAGTTGGTCGGTAGCGTTTGGTGAGCAAATAAACGACAACCGTCACGATACTCAGAGTTACAGTAGGCCAATGAAGATCGGTTAATCGTTGTGGAGCTTCCCATAAACGTTCCAGTAAATAACGTTGCTCGTATTTCAAACCGACTACTTTCGCAAACTGACCAACGATAATTGTGAGAGCAACACCGTTGAGTAGACCCAAAAGAATCGGACGAGAAAGGAAATCTGCAAACACTCCTAGCTTGAAACGACTTGCCAGTACACACCAAATCCCCGTCATCGCTGTCATGGTCATAACCAACTGCCAATGTTTTGTGGGGTCACCTGCGGCAAGTGGTGTCACAACAGCAGCAATCACTGCACAGGTTGCTGCATCGGGTCCGACAATGAGTTGTCGAGATGTGCCCATCATGGCGTAAACCAACATTGGCAGTACACACGAATACAGACCGACAATTGCGGATACACCAGTTAACTGTGCATAAGCTATGGCAACTGGCAGTGCAACCGCGACAACAGAAAAGGCGGCTCTGAAGTCGTTAACAAACCATTCTTTTTGATAATGCTTAAGCTGAACAAGCCCTGGGAACCACTGTGCGAGTAATATTTTAGCCAACGGATTTACCATATATGTGAGTGAGTTACTTAAAGTATACACCGCTTAGTTGGAACGTCTGTGAGTTAGTTATCACTGGAAATCGGGGGAAAGATTGGAGTGCGTGGCTTTTATTGCGATTGCGCAGGGGCTTCGTGGTGTGAGGTGTTATGAACGCTATTCTGGAAGCAATAAAAAACGGGAGCTGATACTCCCGTTTGTGGTCTCAGATTCTAGAGTTATGCGACGCTATCCATCTGAGGGTATAGCGGCTTTGCGGCAAGCAGTTCCGGCTCAAAATCGTCAACGTTGATTGTATCTAGACGATGCTGTTCCGCTTCTCTGAGTAGATCGGCTTCTTCTTGCGTGATAAAGCCTTGCTCTAGCCCTTCCTGAGCAATCATATCCAAACGTAAGAATGGGCGACGCTTACCTTGCGCTTTACATACTTTGTCAAACACAGGCTCAGCTTGAAGAATGACTGATAGTGCAAGCTCAATCTTACCTGCTGCGTTGTGCTCGGTTGGTTCAAGGTATTGACCGCGACCAATGCGTGAGCGCGTTGCACTTGGCGTTTGTAGAATGCGTGCCACTTTACTGTCTAGTTTATCGCTTGGTGCTTTGCGTACGCGACCAAATGGCATGATTAATACGCGTAGCGCACGGCCAATTACTTTGTTCGGGAAGTTTGCTAAGAATTCATCTACTGCCACTTCCGCTTGTTTCAAACTGTCTTGTAGACCCCAGTGT
>NZ_JADDYG010000397.1:90081-92221 GCF_015163535.1 Vibrio sp. OPT46
ACTAATGGTAAATCTTCGACTGGACGGCCATCTTGCTCAAAACGTTTCAACGTCGCAGAGCTCAAATATAGCTGGCTTAGAATGTCACCAAGACGTGCTGATAGACGCTCTTTACGCTTCAAAGAGCCACCTAGCACTGCCATTGAGATATCCGATAGCAGAGCAAGGTTTGCACTGTAACGGTTCAATTGTTGGTAGTAACGCTTGGTTGCATCTTTGGTTGGTGATGAAGAGCCCAGACCGTCGCTCAAACCAAACCAGATACTGCGCACTAGGTTACTCATTGTAAAGCTCACGTGACCAGCAAGCGCTTTATCAAATTTCTCGACAGCATTACTTGCTTCAGAATACGCCGCGTTCATTTCTTCAAGAACGTACGGATGGCAACGGATTGCGCCTTGGCCAAAGATGATCATTGAGCGTGTTAGAATGTTAGCACCCTCAACCGTTACCGCGATTGGCGCACCTTGGTAACCACGAGCTAGGAAGTTAGAAGGTCCCATACAGATACCTTTACCGCCTACGATGTCCATTGCATCGATGATGCTTTGCTGGCCGCGGTGCGTACAGTGATACTTCACGATAGCTGAGATTACTGAAGGCTTTTCACCTAAGTCGATACCCGCAACGGTTAAGTTGCTTGCTGCATCCATCACGTAAGCATTACCACCCAAGCGTGCTAATGGTTCTTCAACCCCTTCCATATGGCCGATAGGCTGTTTGAACTGACGGCGAATACGTGAGTAAGCACCGGTTGCCATTGCCGCAGTTTTGATGCCACCTGTTGAGTTTGAAGGTAGCGTGATACCACGTCCAACCGACAGACACTCAACCAGCATACGCCAACCTTGGCCCGCCATTTTTTCGCCACCGATAATGAAATCGATAGGAACAAAGATGTCTTTACCGCGCGTTGGACCATTTTGGAATGGCACATTGAGTGGGAAGTGTCGGTTACCAATCTCAACACCTTTGACATCAGTTGGGATAAGCGCACAAGTGATGCCAAGATCTTCTTTGTCGCCTAGCAAACCTTCAGGGTCGCGAAGTTTAAATGCTAAGCCTAGTACCGTTGCGACTGGCGCTAGGGTGATGTAGCGCTTGTTCCAAGTCAGGCGCATACCCAGTACTTCTTTTCCTTCCCATTCGCCTTTACAGACCACACCGTAATCTGGAATAGAGCCTGCGTCAGAACCCGCTTCTGGGCTCGTTAAGGCGAAACAAGGGATTTCCTTACCTTCAGCTAGACGCGGTAAGTAATGATTTTTTTGATCTTCAGTACCGTAGTGTTGCAGTAGCTCACCTGGGCCCAAAGAGTTAGGAACACCAACGGTAGACGATAGAACGCCAGAAACACCCGTTAGTTTTTGTAGTACTAGTGATTGCGCGTATGCTGAGAATTCCAGACCACCGTACTTTTTCTTAATGATCATGGCGAAGAACTTATGATCTTTCAGGTATTGCCAAACTTCTGGCGGTAAGTCCGCGAGTTCATGGGTCACTTGGAAATCACTCACCATGGCGCACACTTCATTCACAGGGCCGTCTAAAAAGGCTTGTTCTTCCGCACTTAACTTAGGTGCTTGAATCGCGTGTAGCTTTTGCCACTCTGGTTTGCCTTTAAACAGTTCGGCTTCCCACCAGACGGTACCTGCGTCTAACGCTTCTTTTTCGGTTTGAGACATAGCTGGCAGCACTTTCTTGAAAAGTACTAACGCTTTGCGGCTAATTAAAGACTGACGTACGCCAGGAACCGCGAGCACAGCTGCGGCGAGAACGTAAATAGCCCAACCAATAACGCCGACAGTTCCTGCTACTGTAAGAGCCAGCATGGCCGCGGTGAGTAAGCTAATAGATTTCACGAGAGACATGCGGTGGTAGAGCGTAATGCCTAGCACGATCGCCATCGTGATGATTGAGAGCAAGATGTCCATATATATTTTCCTTTTCAGACTTTATAAGTTTTGTACGTCTGTATGTTAGGTAAGAGGTCTAACCAGTTGGTTTAAGTGTAATCAAAATATTAAGGAAATGTAAAACACAAGATTGGATAAAAAGTGATCTAAGTAGAGTTAAAATTCTAAAGTTGAGATTTGAGTGATGGTTTCATGAGCAAGTTGACAAGTTTATTACCATCACT
>NZ_JADDYG010000397.1:92231-97245 GCF_015163535.1 Vibrio sp. OPT46
CATGTTAGGTAAGAGGTCTAACCAGTTGGTTTAAGTGTAATCAAAATATTAAGGAAATGTAAAACATAAGATTGGATAAAAAGTGATCTAAGTAGAGTTAAAATTCTAAAGTTGAGATTTGAGTGATGGTTTCATGAGCAAGTTGACAAGTTTATTACCATCACTAATCTAAATCTGTTGGTTCACTATCGACACTAATTCTCGTTTGTGGGTAAACTCAGAGTAATCAAACCCGAGTTCAGGTTTATGAAATGTCCGATACCAAATTGGTATCAGAACAATTTGCTCAGTGAGTCTAGAGCTGACTGAAGCCGAAATAATAAAGAGAACGTCTTATGTACCATGATCTGATTAGAAGTGAATTAAACGAAGCTGCTGAAGTGCTCAACAAATTTTTAAGCGATGACCATAACATTGCGCAAATCGAAGCAGCGGCGAAAATGATTGCTGACTCATTCAAGCAAGATGGTAAAGTATTGTCATGTGGTAACGGTGGTTCTCACTGTGATTCAATGCACTTTGCCGAAGAGCTAACAGGCCGTTACCGAGAAAATCGTCCTGGCTATGCTGGTATTGCTATTTCAGATCCAAGCCACCTTTCTTGTGTGAGTAATGACTTTGGTTATGACTTCGTGTTTTCACGTTATGTAGAAGCGGTTGGTCGAAAAGGTGACGTACTGTTTGGTCTGTCGACTTCAGGTAACTCAGGTAACATCCTGAAAGCGATTGAAGCAGCACAAGCGAAAGGCATGAAGACGATTGCGCTAACAGGTAAAGATGGCGGCAAAATGGCAGGCCTTGCAGATATTGAAATCCGCGTGCCACACTTTGGTTATGCAGACCGCATTCAGGAAATTCATATTAAGATTATTCATATCATCATTCAGTTGATCGAAAAAGAGATGGAATAATCGTTTACGGCCACCGTTTCGAGCTGTGTTGTTAGGGAGTTTTTTAAACCATGTGTGAATTGCTCGGTATGAGCGCTAATGTTCCAACGGATATTTGTTTCAGTTTTACTGGGCTCATGCAGCGTGGAGGTCGAACCGGCCCACACCGTGACGGATGGGGGATCACCTTCTACGAAGGGAAGGGCTTTCGAACCTTCAAAGATCCCAAGCCAAGTTGTGAGTCTAAAATAGCAGAGTTGGTACAAAATTATCCCATCAAAAGTCGTGCGGTCGTTAGTCATATCCGACAGGCGAATCGTGGTGGTGTTAATTTAGAAAATACTCATCCCTTTACACGTGAGCTGTGGGGTAGGTATTGGACGTTTGCGCATAACGGTCAGCTCTCTGGCTATCAAGACTTGCATACAGGTCGACATCGACCTGTCGGTGAAACAGATAGTGAACTGGCATTTTGCTGGTTATTGAAGCAAATGGAAGATCGATATCCTGAGCCACCAAAGGATATGGAGTCGGTATTCTTATATGTTGCTAAATGTTGTGATGAGCTAAGAGAGAAGGGTGTATTTAACATGCTTCTGAGTGATGGTGAGTATGTAATGACGTATTGCACCAATCATTTGTATTGGATCACAAGACGCGCACCGTTTGGAAAAGCCGCGTTGCTTGATGAAGATGTGGA
Source organism: Vibrio sp. OPT46 (assembly GCF_015163535.1). NCBI lineage: Bacteria > Pseudomonadati > Pseudomonadota > Gammaproteobacteria > Vibrionales > Vibrionaceae > Vibrio > Vibrio sp. OPT46. Next base: position 93,822 of record NZ_JADDYG010000397.1, read on the forward strand.
AATTAACTTCCAAGAAGAAACAACGCCACACGATATCGTTTCTGTGATTGCAACTCAACCTTTGACGGGCAACGAAGCTTGGCAGCGTATGAAACCTGGCGAATACGGCTTGTTTCACCTAGGTGAACTAGTCAAAAATAATGCCTCTGAACTGGTAAATGTGCCGTTTTCGGCGGCTAAGCCGGGCAATCAAGCGCCAACCGAACCGTTAGAGTGATGGTCTCTTACTCTGAATATAAAAATAAAGCTCGCTTAATCGCGAGCTTTATTTTTATGCGTTTTAAACCGAGGGCGGATACGGATGAGCATTCTTACTTTCTAGAGTGCTGGTAGTAGAGTCCTAGTCTCGCTAAGGCTTGCTGTAAAGACGTAACTGATAGAAATTTCTCATAAAACACCTCGTCAGTCTGAACGGTGAAGAACGAACCAGATTCAGAATCTACTTTCCGAGTGTTATGTTACTCAAGTGGTTATGGGATTTTTTAGAATGTTGGGTTTTAGGTTTCTAGTCTCACCATGGTTTTCTTGAATCAAGTTTATAAGTATTAAAACAACCAAGAGCAGCCCTCAGGCTGCTCTTTTGTGCTTGGAGTTTATTATTCAGGGCTACTCATCTGAGGCGTACCCATGTACGCCAAGCTCTGCGCCATCTAAATAGGCTTTACCATCCTTCATGATCAACCGCTCGTCTACCAGCCACTTAGCCACCATAGGGTAGATTCGGTGCTCCTGCGCCTGAACACGTGCCGCAAGTACACTAGCATCATCGTCTTCGAACACAGGAACTTTTGCTTGCAGTATGACAGGGCCACCATCAAGCTCTTCCGTTACAAAGTGCACACTCGTACCATGTTCTTTATCGCCAGCATCAATTGCTCTCTGGTGTGTGTGTAGCCCAGGATATTTTGGTAGAAGAGAAGGGTGGATATTGATCATCTTACCCATGTAATGAGAAACAAATGCGCTGCTCAGAATGCGCATGTAACCAGCAAGAATAATCACGTCTGGTTGGTATTCATCTATTTGACTCATTAGTTCTGCATCAAAGCTTTCACGCGAGCTGAATGCTTTAGGGTCGACAAAGTGACCGTCCACATCAAACTTTTTTGCACGTTCTAAACCAAAAGCATCTGCTTTGTTAGAGAACACGGCTGCCACTCGTGCGTTTGGCATGCTGTCTTCGCAAGCTTCCAAGATAGCTTGCAGGTTACTTCCGTTACCCGAGATGAGGACCACAATGTTTTTTAGGGTATGGTTTTTCATGATGTCGAGAGCGCCTTGGTATTGTAGGTTGGAGTTATGTAGCTTCTAAACTACCTACTAATAGAATGGTTTTTAGTGTTCTAGATAGCAAAATGAGGACCTAGTCATCTAGTGTCCTCATTCTTCTTATCTTTTGAGCTCGATTTGCAAATTATTGGATTTCAACTTGCTCTTCGTTCGCGTCTGCTTGTGCGATTTGACCAATCACCCACGCGTTTTCGCCTTCTTCTTTAAGAAGAGCAACTGCTGCATCTGCCTGGTCTTTCGGTAGTGCGACGATTAGACCTACACCACAGTTGAATGTGCGGTACATTTCGTGTGTGTCGACGTTGCCTTTCTCTTGTAGCCACTTGAAGATAACTGGCCATTCCCAACTGTTACCATCGATAACTGCTTTCGTGCCTTCAGGCAGTACGCGTGGGATGTTTTCCCAGAAACCACCACCAGTGATATGAGAAATCGCATGGATGTCGTGTTTCTCAATCATCTTAAGTGCTGACTTGATGTAAATTTTTGTTGGTTCTAGTAGGTGCTCACCAATAGTGCGGCCTGCTAGCTCTTCGCTCTTATCTGCACCAGATACTTCTAGGATCTTACGGATAAGGGAGTAACCGTTTGAGTGTGGGCCGCTTGAACCAACAGCGATAAGTGCATCACCAGCAGCGACTTTCGTGCCGTCAATCACGTCTTCTTTTTCTACTACGCCAACACAGAAACCAGCTACGTCGTAGTCTTCGCCTTCATACATGCCAGGCATCTCCGCAGTTTCGCCACCAATTAGGGCACAACCTGCTTGAACACACCCTTCTGCGATACCTGAAACAACATCCGCTGCGGTATCAACGTCTAGTTTGCCTGTTGCGTAGTAATCTAGGAAAAACAGTGGCTCTGCGCCTTGCACGATAAGATCATTTACACACATTGCCACTAGGTCGATGCCAATCGTGTCGTGCTTGTTCATATCCAGTGCTAGGCGAAGTTTTGTGCCAACGCCATCAGTACCAGAAACCAGTACAGGTTGTTTGTATTTAGTTGGCAATTCGCATAGCGCGCCAAAACCACCGATACCACCCATAACTTCAGGGCGACGAGTACGTTTTACCGCACCCTTAATACGATCCACAAGCGCGTTGCCTGCATCAATATCTACACCAGCGTCTTTATAGCTAAGAGAAGAGTTGTTACCACTCACAGGGAAGTCCTCGGTATTAAGTTGGATATGAAAACGGCGCTATTCTAACAGTGCTTAAACATAGATAGCAAACGTTTGCGTCTGTTTTTTTCTTTAGTGATTTATCCTGATATCCCTGTGAAAATCATGTATAATCTGAAGGTTTGTTTAAATATTGCCAACTATAGCCGGAGATGGACATGAAAGTTGTTGAAGTAAAGCACCCTCTAGTAAAACATAAAATTGGTCTAATGAGAGAAGGTGACATCAGCACAAAACGTTTTCGTGAGTTAGCGACTGAGGTCGGTAGCCTACTTACTTACGAAGCAACGTCAGACTTTGAAACAGAAAAAGTGACCATTGATGGTTGGAACGGTCCGGTAGAAGTAGACCAGATTAAAGGTAAAAAAGTAACCGTAGTGCCAATCCTACGTGCAGGTCTAGGCATGATGGATGGAGTTCTTGAGCACATGCCAAGCGCACGTATCAGTGTTGTGGGTATTTACCGTGATGAAGAAACGCTTGAGCCAGTTCCTTACTTCAACAAGCTTGCTTCAAACATCGAGGAGCGTATTGCGCTTGTTGTTGACCCAATGCTTGCAACAGGTGGTTCTATGATTGCTACTATCGATCTCCTAAAAGAGAAAGGTTGTAACCAAATCAAAGTGCTGGTACTTGTTGCTGCACCAGAAGGTATTGAAGCGCTAGAAAAAGCACACCCAGATGTTGAGCTATACACTGCGGCAATCGATGAGAAGCTTAATGACAAAGGCTACATCGTTCCGGGTCTAGGCGATGCAGGTGATAAGATCTTCGGTACTAAGTAATTCTTTGATGTATTACTATGACTGAACAGAAAAAGGCTTGGTGAAAACCAAGCCTTTTTTGTATCTACTGTGCCGTCCTAAATAAGGTTGACACTTTCCACCCCCAAAATTGGAGAGTGTTATGAAATCAACAACTAAAAGAACTCAGCGCGATTACTCCCTC
>NZ_JADDYG010000398.1:0-733 GCF_015163535.1 Vibrio sp. OPT46
CGATTAGAAAAGATGATCCCAGTTGGCAGGATGGGCGAAACAAGCGAAATCGCGCATGCAGTAAAATACATTATTGAGAGTGATTACTTTACTGGCAGGGTTTTAGAAGTGGATGGCGGCATTCGTATGTAAGTGGCCACTGAAATAAGGCTCTGATAGACCTGAATAATAAGTCTCTTTCCATTTCAACATTTTCTATGTTGTGGAGTGCTAATTCTGCGCAACCCAAATGTATTTACAACTTATGTTTGGATTTACTTTGAGAATGATTTCTCACAATCCAATAAAGAGATGTAAATACCACTCAAATATTAAGTGAAATCATTAATTTGACGTTGATCACACTTTTTGTTTTTTAGTTTCCGCTTCTCATTAAGGCTATCTGCATAAATGAAGTTGATAGTCAGTCTCATCAATTTTAAGTTTCAACTGTTTGTTTTTAAATAATTAATTGTTGAAGCACGAGAAATTCGTGTTGAGGTTAATATTCGATTTAAAGTGTGTAACTTCCATTAATGGAAGGTTAGTTTCCAGTTGTGGCTAATGAGCTTTAACTTTTTACTCCTCATAATGCGCCAAATGTAACATAGTGTTTCAAAGTGTAACAATAAACTCACACTAAGAGTGTGGTTTTGATCTCCACTCAATTCCGTTTTGTTTCGCTCTGAGCCCGACGTTACTCATGCTCAACACATAAACATTCTAATGACTATAACAACTGGTTCTTGGCTTG
>NZ_JADDYG010000399.1:0-2658 GCF_015163535.1 Vibrio sp. OPT46
CTTTCATCATAGGGATGAACTGCTCGTAACCAACCCACGCAGAGTCAAACAGGATGTAGTCACAAAGATGACCGATCTTATCCATCACGTAACGAGCGTTGTAGATAGTACCGTCGTAAGTACCAAGCTGGATAATAGCAAGACGGAAAGGACGTTCATCGCGTGCACGTTCTGGGTCCACTTTCGCGATTTGAGCACGAATGTATTCTTCATCGAAACAGTGTTCATCCATACCACCGATAAAGCCCCAAGGGTTACGCGCCGTTTCTAAGTAAACTGGCATACCACCCGCTTGGATTAACGCACCGTGGTGGTTCGATTTGTGGTTGTTACGGTCGAACAGTACCAAATCACCTTCAGTTACCAGCGCGTTACACACTACTTTGTTTGAAGCAGAAGTGCCGTTAAGTACGAAGTAAGTTTTGTCCGCGTTAAATACTTTTGCAGCGTGCGCTTGCGCTTGGTGTGCAGAACCTTCGTGGATCAGCAAGTCACCTAAATCCACGTCCGCGTTACACAAGTCACTACGGAACAGGTTTTCGCCAAAGAAATCGTAGAACTGTTTACCAGCTGGGTGTTTTTTGAAGAACTGACCACCTTGGTGTCCCGGACAGTCAAACGCTGAGTTACCCATCTCAACATAGTGCGTTAATTGCTTGAAGAAAGGAGGAAGAAGACGACATTCGTACTTGGTTACTGCCTCATTGATTTGACGACAGTAGTACTCAATAGATTGTCTTTCTAAATCGATAACGCCAGTTAGCCAAACGTAATCTTCTGCCGAAACTGGGTTTTCATCCGTTACTAAGAAAACTGGAATACCGTAACCCGTTTCAGAAATCATTTTATGCAGACCTGCTTTAATGTCTGCTGAAGTAATAATAGCCGCACCAACGTCGGTTAATTCAACTTGCTCTAAAGGTTGTAAATGACGATTAAATTGTTCATCTAAAGATTCAGCTAATAAACTGAAGTCTTCTGGCATGTAATTACTAACACCTATAATTAAACGTTTCATTTGGAATATCTCTTTTTTGTTCTTTAAAATTGACAGGTACAGATATTACAAACGAAAACGATATTTAAAATTCAAAAAACAAATTTCGTGATTAAATTTTCATATTTAAAAGTCTTATTTTCTCGAATTAAAATTTCGCGATCTTCATCACTTTCCAATTGATAGCCCAATGATATTGAAACCAGGCTTAAAAGGAAAAATAATTAAAAATTGTGTGACCACAGCCATTGTTGTTAGAAATAAAATGTCAAGAAAATAATTTTTTGAGATTTCCATCACTATATAATTATTAGGAATGATAAATATTTTAATTTTAACTAAATTTAAACACATAATAAAAAAGCCATCAACACATGTATTGATGGCTTTTTACTTTAGGTGCAAAGGAAACACAATTCAATTAAATAAATGACTATCTAGTTTGACTCCATCATTCGACCATTGCTGATAACGTTTTACAGACATGCCTGACGAGTACATAGTGTGTTTACAATCCATGCACTCGACAAAATACAAGCCACTCATGCCAGCCATAACGTGCAGTCTACGGCTATCGCAACGCTTACAGGACAAGCGTTTTACTTTGGTATTGACGTCAATACGACGAGCAAAGTTTAACGTTTCATGAGAACATAAAGCCTCAACAGCACTATCTTTAAATGGATGTTCACTCAACAAGTAATTAATGGCGTAATCATACACCGGGGGGATTGAAGATTTTCCACTTTCAATATTACTTATTTTAGCGACGGAAACACCTAATAAAGAAGCGAACTCAGCCTTACTGTACTCTAAGATAAACCTTGAAGAGATAAATTTATCTGCACTAATGATTCTCAACATACACAAATCTCTAATATAAATAAAAACAGAGATAAAAATTATCTCTATTTATTATGAAACATGTAATGAAAAAGTTACTTCCTAGTGTAATTCTGCATATTAACTATGCTATTTTATTTTTACGTTATCTTGCGCCTAATTAATCATAAAATCAATAATCGACACCTAAATATAAAAGAACAATTTAAGATTTATAATACATTTTTTAATTTACATTATTAGATAAAGTAATGAGTGCTATTCACCTATAAATCGGGGCATCAAGTATTGCTCTTCAATCATTATTACTACCAATTGAAAAGGCTTGATCTAAGCCCAATAGCGGAAGTAAATAAAGAGGGAAAAACCTCTTTTTTAAGGTAAACAGATCCCATCTTAGTTAAGTACTAAAAATATGTTGAAAAATCGCATAAATAGTATGCACATCAGTAAAATGACTGCTTAAGTAAGTTTACATTCTGTTGTCGTGACTGATAGAGATACTGGCAAAAGAGCAAAAGAAAAGCCTCACTCTTGAGGCTTCTGGATAAGATAGGTTATGGTTGAAGGAAGTTTTGAGTGAAATCGAGCGCCTCTTTAGAAAGTTTTTTTTCGTTGGGCGATGTGCTTGCCTGGTCTTCTGCTGTTACCGTTGTCATGTTAGGCTGAAAATCTAGTGTTGATGCCTCCTCCCAAGCTTCGGAGGCGTCTTTATTCTCATCATTCAACACCGCATTGAGCTCCTCTTCCGCAGGAAAATACGCTTCGCGTTTGTACACTTTGTTAAGGGCTCGAATAATAGAGTGCTTTCTCACCAT
>NZ_JADDYG010000400.1:0-430 GCF_015163535.1 Vibrio sp. OPT46
CGTAAGTGCTCCGGGTCATAACGGTAACCGTGAAGTACTGGCACCTGCGCCACCAAAAGATTAATGAACTTGTTTTACTCACCTCAGTCCAACTGAGGTGAGTGGTTCTAATAATAGGTATCTGAATGAAAAAACTATTTTCAGCGAAACTTTTCTCTGCGCTTGTTTTAAGCTTTTCCCTCTTTTCTACTGCACACGCAGCATCTCCTAAAGATGAATTAAACAAACGCCTTTCTATGAATGATGGCTTTAGTGCGGATTTCTCTCAGCAGGTTATCAGCCCTGAAGGCGAAACGGTTATGGAAGGAGAAGGTACGGTTGAAATCGCTCGGCCAAGCCTGTTCCGTTGGAGTACAACATTCCCTGATGAGAACCTATTGGTCTCTGACGGTAAGACATTGTGGTACTACAGCCCATTCATCGAGCAAGT
>NZ_JADDYG010000400.1:615-837 GCF_015163535.1 Vibrio sp. OPT46
TGTGGTGAAAGGCTTCAATGTGGTTGAGCAAGACGGCCAAAAAGGTTTGTTCACCTTTAACAACGTGAAGCTGGGTAAACCAAAAGCAGACAGATTCACATTCACAATTCCAAAAGGTGTGGAAGTGGATGACCAAAGGAATTAATTGGTAGTGAGTAATTACACATTAGATTTCTCGGGGGACGAAGATTTTCGTCCCCTTGCTGCTCGTATGAGACCGGA
>NZ_JADDYG010000401.1:0-929 GCF_015163535.1 Vibrio sp. OPT46
CGCGTTGTTCTGGATTCGTGAACTCATAGCTCGGGAGGTTAGCAAAGTACTCCATAACTTCCTTACGGTCTGCGGGATCGCTGAGTTCCTTCGCCATGCCTTGCATGACCACATTTTGGCGTTCGCCACTAAGGAATAGTTCGATTTGAGTGTTGAGATAATTCGCGTTTAAACCAGCGATCATCGGCGCGATATTTGGCTGTCCCATGCCATCTTGGCCGTGACAACCGCTACATACGCTGGCTTTTTCCGGAATAGACGAGGCGCTTGCGCCCATAGTGGTTGCTAACAAACAGGCCACCACCACTGGAAGAATTTTTGACATGCTGACTCACTTTAATTTTTATTTATATGTCTAAGTGCTACTTGGTAGTCACTTGGACGATATTGTCGGCCTTGTCAATAATGAAAGGTATTGTGGATTTCCACATATTTAATAAGTGTAAATGGCCGTATTTGTTTTTATTGGTTGTTCTATAAGCGATAAAAACAAAGTGGTGAAGAGCTGCACAAATCGGCAGCTCTAAGTGGTAGAGACGTCTTAACGTGCGGCGTTACGCTTTGCGGATTTTGGCTGGTAATGATTGACGAGCCGCGGCTCCTACCACCCAATCTAACAACACGCCTTTCCCTTCTCGGGTTGGGTCAATTAATCCGATGTCGTTAATGTTGACTCCATCTTGGCTGCGAGTTTTTACGGGTTGTTGTTTATCGCCGATCCAGTGCGAGCGTTGTCCTAGCTCGGTATGACCAAATCCATGTTCAAATCCGAGTGTGCCAGGGCGAATTCCGCTGACTATCATCGCAAGTGCTTTGGTGCTTGCAGATGGTGTCTCGATAACAAACTCATCACCCGTTTTAATGCCTGCGCGCTCGGCATCGATTGGATGGATGTACACTGGGTTTACGCCTTTAATCGAGTTCAACCT
>NZ_JADDYG010000401.1:1014-1633 GCF_015163535.1 Vibrio sp. OPT46
TTTAAAGTTCGTCAGGCTGAAAGGCCATTCTGAGCTTGGGAACTGGTCTTCCATTGGTGTGCCATCGGCCAGCTTTTGTGGATGCCATGTTGGGCAACCCGTGTAGAAATCACCGGTCATGGTGTTTCTTGCGCTGCCGACACGTTCATTCCATATCGCGACAGGTCGTGTCCATTTGTGCTTCATTTGCTCACCTTGATACGCTTCGGTTGCATTTTCAAAACGTCCACCGCGAGCAAAAATAAACGCCACACGTTTCATCTCATCCGCTGTCAGCGTCTTCTGCATGGCTGGCATTAAACGCTCTAGGCCGGACCACGCAATGTCTTCTGCCGAAACTTCAGGCACCCCGCCTTTCACATAAGCCAAGTTTGCCGCGGAACGTAAGTAGAAATCTTCAGCGCTGTGGAGAGCGTGCCAATTCCCTTGCGCATCTTGAATCGCGTTGTCACCAAAGCCGCCTAGTTGCATTTTCTTGGCGACATCAATCAAAAAGTTTTCTAAGCAAATCGAACGACCATCGGCGGTTTTCTCTGTTCGCGCTTCCACAATCGGCCAACGAGCGGTGACGGTTTTCACCGGAACGTCGTGCCAAGGCGTTGCCATACCCCAGCTTTCG
>NZ_JADDYG010000401.1:1695-5788 GCF_015163535.1 Vibrio sp. OPT46
TAGGTGACCGTGTCAGGTACAATATAATCCGACAACGCGGTGGTTTCGTTAATGAACGCATCAACAGACACAATCAAACCGAGTTGTTTTGGATCTTTAAGCTTGTCTTCCAGCAGCGTTTTCAATCCGGGTACACCATACATCGGGTTCGCCATGTGGTTGATCCACGCTTTAACGCGGTATGGATACCCATCAATAGCCGCAGACAGATGCTCTGTCAGCAGTGGCGCGGCAAACGGATACCAAGGGGCGCGAGTTGGGTAAGGTGATTCACCTGCCTCAACGCGACGTTTGTATTCGCTGGTTTTGTGGTAGGGGAATTTACTGCGCGACAAAAAGACGCCTTTCGGGCCGACTTTGCCAGCAAATTTGGTGAAGTCGTAACGAGGACCCGCAGCGGAAGTTGGGTAGCCACCCGCTTTGGCCATCGCGCCGCCTTTCATATTTATGTTACCAATCAACGCATTGAGCATCATGATGGTAAACGAGTTATAGAACCCATTGGTGTGCATGTTGCCACCGTGGGTATCGACCACCGCTTTTGTTCCGTGACTGGTGAAGCGCTTTGCTAGTTCAACAACTTGTTCGACAGGGATTTCACATTGTTGGCTGTAGAACTCAAGACTGTATTTGAACGCCTCTTCTTTGAGTCTTTGTAGAGACGATTTTACGCGCACTTCGCCCGATGCAAGCGAAACCGTTTTATCGATAAACAGTGCCGCTTCCTCAGCTTGGGTATGAACACCAAATTCGCCGCTTTGCTCATCCACGATGACGTACGGGTCGGAGTCAGACAACGCTTCGCCCTCGAATGGCAGATTCAAGTCGGACGCGCGTAAAAACGTGCCGTTTCTCGGGTGCTGATTATCGCTTATCACGAGATGCGTAGCATTACACCAGTGCGCGGTGCCGGCTCGTTTCATCGCGTTTGCCCCCGGCTGCGCCAAGAAGGTTTTGTTGTAGCGTTGGTTTTCGATGATCCACTGGATCATGCCAAGCACGAGGGCAGAGTCGGTGCCTGGTTTGATTGGTACCCAGCGGTTGTTGTCACCGGCAGCCAAGCTCGATGAACCAGCAGGCAAACTTGGTGTGATGATGGTGTATTCCAAGCTACCTTCTGTTCGCGCATTGGCGAGTTGGCGCGCCTGACGCTTAAAAGGGTTACCCGCTTGAGCTGGTGACATACCGATGAAGATGATGTATTCCGCGTTATCAAAGTCTGGCTTCAAGTGCGCGTTCTTATCTAAATCGTTCATGAATGCGCCGCTGCCAGCACGAAATGCGTAGCCGCAGTAAGAGCCATGATGCCCAAAGTTACGCGTACCATAGCTGTTGAACGCGAAGCGTTTGAATATGTCGTCTCGGCCTTCGTTACCGGCGTTGGTCATTAACAGTTGGTTGGCTTTCGGTCCATATTCTGGGTTTTCAGGATCAACGGGCGTTGTTAAATCGCGCATGTCGCGTAAGCCATCAACATGACCTTCACCAAATAAATCACCGCCCTCGACGACTTCTTCTATCAGTTGTTCGTAACTGATCGTAATCCATTTTCCTTCGCCGCGTTTTCCAACTCGTTTCAGTGGCTGAGTAATGCGGTACGGGCTGTTGCGAATTTCTAGCATCCCATTGCCACGTGCGCATGCTGTTGAACGACCGTCAAGGCCCGCTTCTCCTGCCAAACTTAAATAAGCACCTTTGACTGGCGTTTCGAACGGAATGTGTTGCTGATGAGAGAGTGGGTGATATGGGTTGCCAGTAATACGCAAAATCTCGTCGTTGCGGTTATCAATGCGTACACGCAATCCGCACAGTGACCAACAACCAAAGCACATCGATGGTGCAACGCGCTGATTTGGATTAGGGATTAGGTTGCCTTTGCTGTTGACCGTGTACTCTGGTTCAAGCGAGTTACCGTGGTGAATATCACGCGTTTTTTCTCCCGCAGTGCCTTCGAGCGCACCCTCGACCATGTGTTTGGTGGTGGTGGCGTAACCCGCAGCGAATGCGCCAAGCCCACCAACTGCAATGCCTGATTTCAAAAACTGACGGCGTTTGTTATCCATGATGAAATCCTCTTTGATTAGCGTTCAGTTAAGGTGGGTGATGAGGCTTTTACTTCGATCTTTTGTTTTGGCTGAACCAGCTCCGAACCGAGCAGTGCCAGTGCAAGCCATAATCCGAGCATGCCGATAATGCCTATCCAGCCATTTCCATCCATAGTGAGTTGGTATGGATACAGCCCTGCATCGAACTTGGCGATGGTTTGCACTTCCATGATGGTAAACCAGCGAATCAGCCATGCACTTTCCAGTGCGGCAGCAGACACAAAACTGAGCCCTATGACGTGACGAAATCTGGCTGATGCGGACTTTTTGGTATCGCGCAAGAAGATGAAAGCGAGCAAAACACAACCTAAAACGACAAAAGTGAGCAGGGCAATGTTGTGCATCCACTGTTCGCTAGAATAGAGCGAAAATGCGGAATTGTTGGATGCCCAAATCGGTAGCAGTATCAGCGTTAATACACCGCTGGTAACCACTGATTTTTTAAGTAAATTAGTATCGCCAGATGTCAGTGTCTTTGACTGACTAGGCAGCAAGAGCCAAATCAACAGAGAAAATCCGACCGCGCTCATAAATGCAGTGACAAACCAAAGAACCGGCGACGCGGGTTGGTGCCATAAAGAGCGCGATTTAACGACTGCAATTTCAGCGCCTGTGTAGACTGCAATGGTGATGCCTGATAGCACCGTGATAACAGATACCATAAGCATGACTCTACGAGAGAGCACCCAGTCACCCAGTGACAGCTTTGAAATTAGAGGCAGTACTTTCCCTGGCTGATTACGTAAGTTGATCAGATCCTCGCGGAGATACAGCCATGCAGTCACTACCGCTAAACCTGAGAAAACAGGCAGGAACAGCGAGCCTAGAGACATCCATGACCACGGCGTGATGTGCACGTAAAAATGCCAAGCTCGTCCCGGCTGGTGAAGGTCGCCAGTTAACGCCAACGGGCCTACGATAGCGCCGATGGCCATCGTTAGCACCAGCGCGGCGCGTAACCGATGACTGGTGTGTTGCTCAAATAATAGGGCGATTAGGAACAAAATAGCGGCAGCGTAAGCAGAACCGATGTAAAAGAAGTACTGCACCGCCCACGGGAGCCAAGCCATTGCTTGAGGTTGGACTAACACTTCGGTGATGTTCATGCGCGCTTTCCTTGTGGGTCGTAAATAGCTGGCTGCCCGTCGATGTGGCTGGTGAAGCGTTCATCCATGCCGATGTAAAACACATGCGGCTTGGTCTCTTCATTGGGCTTTAGCACTTTGATATCGTCTTGGTGCTTCGCAATTAAGCGGCGAACTTCACTTGATGGATCATTCAAATCACCAATTACACGTGCTCCGCCAACACAGGTTTCCACGCAGGCAGGTAATAGGCCTTGTTCTAGACGGTGAGCACAGAAGGTACATTTATCTGCGGTGAGGGTGTCTTCATTGATAAAACGAGCATCGTAAGGGCAAGCTTGTACGCAGTACGCGCAGGCGACGCAGCGGCTGTTATCCACCATGACAATGCCATCTTCGCGCTGAAAGGTTGCTTGAACCGGACACACTGCCACGCAAGGTGGGTTGTCGCAGTGGTTACAAAGGCGCGGTAGCATAAAGGCTTTTGCTTCTCGCGTGGCTGTAGAGCCATCATCTAACGTAACTTCGTATTGCTTTACGGTGGTTCGGAATTGACCAATTGGCGCTTGGTTCTCGATGCTGCAACCCACAGTGCAAGCCTGGCATCCGACACATTTACGCAAATCTATCACCATGGCATAACGCTTGCCGACTTGCCCTTTTCGGTCAGCGGACTGGTTATTTCGAATAATGTTTCCCGCAGTTGCCGTGCCAATGCCTGCGACTGGAATTAACGCGGCTCCGGCTGTGACCGCGCTGAGAAAGCGACGTTTGGTGGAATCCATAACTCACCTGCTTTTTTGTTGTATTTGAATTGACTGATTCCATTGTGAGAAATGCACTGCGAGGCTTATATTGTGGATTTCCACATACCCAGATCAAACTTGATCTAAAACAAATGTG
>NZ_JADDYG010000401.1:5825-16924 GCF_015163535.1 Vibrio sp. OPT46
TCAAACTTGATCTAAAACAAATGTGGTTTAGGGAAGGTAGCTGTTATTCTTGTCGTACTCTCTTGACGGAACGATTCGACTCATCATGAAAAAAGCACTGTGGCTTCAGCTTTGGATTCTTTGCTTAGTTGCCTTTGCATCTTTGGCTCACGGCGCAGTTTCTGAACAAGCAGATCTGCAAGAGCAAAAAGCAGAGCAGCCACAGGTCAAGAAAAAAGTCGAAGTGGGCGTGTTAGCGATACGCGGCCATCTTTATGCCGAGCAGAGATGGCAACCGACCATTGATTGGCTCAATCAGCAAATTTCCGATGTGCATTTTGTCCTTCATCCCCTTAACTTGGATGAAATGGGCGAAGCGGTGAAGTTTCAGAAGATGAATTTCATCTTAACCAACCCAGGTCAGGCAGTGCGATTGGGCAGGCAATACGCGCTGTCGTGGATGGCAACGCTAACTAGCAGAGCCCCACAAAACTCGAATTACGGCATTGGTTCGGCGCTTGTGGTTCGAGCCAATTCAAGTTATCAAACGGTGCAAGATGTCTCAGGACGTCCCGTTGCGGCGGTATCAGAAAAAGCCTTTGGTGGTTACCTCACGATGCGCTATCAAATAGTCAAAATGGGGCTTAATCCAAACGATTTCTTTTCCGATGTCCGCTATCTTGGTTTTCCTATTGATGCCAACCTGTATCAATTACGTGATGGTAATGTGGAAGCGGCCGTCGTCCCTGCTTGTTTATTGGAACAGATGTTAAGTGAAGGGCTTTTACAACCGGGTAATTACCGAGTTTTAAATCAACAGCCGAATGAGCACTCGTTATGCGCTGTTTCCACACCGCTTTATCCTAACTGGTCATTTGCCAAAACAGAGCGCGGCTCAGCTCAGATCGCCAAACAGATTGCGCAAGTATTGTTAGCGATGCCACCTGAACACCCTGCGGTTATTGCGGCAGGCGCGTCAGGTTGGACGTCCCCCGTCAGCTTGCTGAGCATCGACAAACTTTATCAGGCGTTGGATCTCCATCCGTTGCAACAACCCTGGTGGAGTGAGGCTCTACGCTGGCTGCGTAGTCATCAAGAATGGGCATGGGCGCTGTTCATGTTTGTGATTGTGTTGAACGCGTACCACTTTTGGCTTGAGTATCGATTTAGCAAGAGTAAGCAAGCGTTGGAGCAGACATCGTTACGATTAAAAGAGAAAAGTGAACAGTTAGAACATTCACAAAGGGTCGCGATTGTCGGAGAAATCGGCACTAGTCTTGCCCATGAACTCAATCAGCCACTGGCAGCCATTCGCAACTATAGTGAAGGCGGTTTACTTCGCTTGGCCAAAAAGCGCCCTCATGAAGATATTGTCCCTGTGCTTGAGAAAATACAGGGCCAAGTTGAAAGAGCCGATGCAATTATTCAGCGATTAAGAACGTTGATTCGCAAGCGCAGTGTCGACAAAACGTCGTGCGATCTTCAAGTACTCATTGATGACACGATTGAGTTACTCCATTTTCGGATGCAGAAGCAAAACATTTCTATTGTGGCCAGTACAGAAGGGAACATTCGTCCGTTACTTGTCGATGCAGTTGGCGTACAACAGGTTTTAGTTAATGTGATCAGCAACGCGATTGATGCGTGTACTTTGTTCCAAGAGAAATATCACTCATCAGGTTATCAAGGTAAAATTGCCCTGCATTGCGATTACCAAATCAGTCAACTCTCTATTCGAGTGTTAGACAATGGTACAGGGTTGCAGCAAGAGAATCCGACTCAAGCGTTTGTGAGTAGCAAAGAAGAAGGGCTTGGGCTAGGGTTAGCCATTTGTCGCGATGTGATGGAAATGCATGGTGGCGAGTTTGTCATCAGCTCGACAGCACCACATGGTTGTTTGGTTGAGCTTGTGTTTCCATATCAAAACTAATCTGAACTAGGCATAGGAGCATTCAATGAGCAGCGGTGAAAAGCAGCTACCTGTTTTTGTAGTCGATGATGATGAATCGGTGCGTGACTCGCTCGCTTTTATGCTGGAAGAGCATGACTTCAACGTGACGACTTTTGCTGATGGGCAATCTTTTCTCGATAAAGTGAACATTCATCAGGCCGGATGCGTGATCCTTGATAGCCGAATGCCCAACCTTCGTGGTCAGCAAGTGCACCAAGTTTTAAATCAAGCCAACAGCCCGTTGGCCGTTATTTATCTGACAGGGCATGGTGATGTTCCGATGGCGGTCGATGCATTGCAAGCTGGGGCGGTCAATTTCTTCCAAAAACCAGTCAAAGGCGATGAACTGGCACGAGCCATTTTGCAGGGACAGGCGCAGTCTGCCACAAACCTCGATATGGCAGCAGCTAAATCGGCTTATGAATCGCTCACACCTAGAGAAAAAGACATTTTACGTTTGATCATTGAAGGAAAACGCAACATTCGTATTGCTGACGAACTTTGCATAGCAATGCGAACGGTTGAAGTACACCGAGCCAATCTATTGAAGAAGTTCTCGGCAAAAACCGTCGCAGAGTTGGCATATATTTATGGCAGGCTAGATTAAAGCTTAGCGAGTGAAGCCTCTTAAGGTTATTTAGAGGATACAACTTGAGCTTTATGACGACTCGCGTATTATCTTCTTCGTTCTTACTTTATCTGAATTCTTATGAGTTTGTTGACTAAACGACATCACACGCCACATAAGCGGGCAAAATGGCTACTGGCGATTATTGGCTGGGTGGTCGTTGTGTGTCTGATGCAAAATTCAGGCTTTGCATCGTCATGCTCTATGAAATATGAGACGGAATCGCCCGCGGTTTCATTTGCTGATGAGCGTTCGAGCGTCAAGTCGATTGATACTAAAGAAACCAGCAAGTGCGAATTGTCTGAAAAGTTAATTCAGTTTTCTCAACATCAACTCGATGTATTTATTGTTGTTCTGTTTGTCGGTCTTTTTGCTTCGGCAATTTGGTTGTGCAGTGCCTATATTGGTGTGCAACATTGGACGGAACCGATAGGCCGTAAGTATCGAGTCCATCTGACTTTCTGTGTGTTCCGAGAATAAAAGCGTGCTTTCTGACCACTAGCGTCAGTTATTTAGCACCTTTGTCTTTTAACTAGGAATCACTATGAATCAAATTACTAAACTGACTCAGTTTGCGTCCATGTTTTTTATGACGCTTGCTTTGAGTTTGCTCTCTCTGAGTATTTCAGCTCAAACTACTGATACAGGTTGGCTGACCAACCCGCAACATCTTCCAGTGCAAACGCGCTTTGTGCTCACTGGTCAACAAGATCCGCAAGCCAAAACAATCACTGGTTATCTGGACGTCAAGTTGGCTGGGGACTGGAAAACTTACTGGCGTTCACCTGGTGAGGGCGGCGTAGCACCATCTATTGATTGGCAGAATTCACAAAATTTATCCAAAGTGGATTGGCAATGGCCGCACCCACAAAAATTCGAACTATTAGGTATCGAGACTCTTGGGTATAAAGGCGATACTTTGTTCCCCATGACGCTGCACGTCGAAGACATGTCCAAACCTGTCACGATTGATGCGGTACTGACACTTTCTTCTTGTACGACGATTTGTGTGCTGACCGACTATCAAATTCAATTGACGTTCTTGCCTTCTGATCTAAAAGTCGATGAAGACGTGATGTTCAGTTACGCTCAAGCAGTGAGTAACGTGCCGCAGCCATCGCCGTTTATTGATGTTACTCAGGCGAGTTGGGATGCGAACCAATCGAAACTACAAATCAAGCTACAGAACAGTCAGGGTTGGCAACAACCACAAGTGCTGGTGGATGGTGTCGATGAAGCAACGCGAGACTATAGCTTCAAGCTTGAAGGAATGTATCAAGAAGGAAACATCGTCACCGCGAGCTATATCGTTGATACTTGGCTGGGCGATGTGGAGTTGGATGGTCAGTCGCTGTTTGTGACCATCAAAGACACCAATTTACTAGCAGAAGAAACCACTCAAGCAACTGCTGAGGCAATAGTTGAACCGTTGCCGAGCACGTCTCTAACGAGTGTTTTTCTATTCGCGTTGCTCGGCGGTTTAATTCTTAACATTATGCCTTGCGTTCTTCCGGTTTTGGGGATGAAGCTAAGTAGTATTGTTGCCGCTCAAGGTATCGAGCGTCGTCAAATTCGCGCTCAGTTTGTTGCCTCGTCACTTGGTATATTAACGTCGTTCTGGATTCTCGCTGGTTTTATTTTGGTGCTTAAGCTAACAGGTAATGCCATTGGCTGGGGCGTGCAATTTCAAAGCCCTTGGTTCTTAGGTTTGATGGTGTTGGTCACCACTTTGTTTGGGGCCAATATGCTGGGGCTGTTTGAAGTCCGTCTATCATCGGGTACCAATACATGGCTGGCCTCGAAAGGTGATAACTCCCTAGTTGGTCACTATGTTCAAGGTATGTTTGCTACATTGCTTGCGACGCCTTGCTCCGCGCCTTTTCTAGGAACGGCCGTGGCGTTTGCCTTGGGTGCCGACGTATTAACGTTATTTGCAACCTTTACAGCATTAGCATTGGGTATGGCACTGCCTTGGCTCTTAGTCGCTATGTTTCCAAATATCGCGCTGAAACTACCAAAGCCTGGCTCGTGGATGAATGTCGTTAAAATCGTGTTTGGCATAATGATGCTGGCGACTAGCATTTGGCTACTTTCATTAATGGCAAATCATGTACCGATGTTATGGATTGCACTTATCGCTGTGGTTGCTTTTGTTGTAATGATGGCAAGAGTTAAGAAAGTGTATGGTGAGAAAGCGCTTGCTGTATCCGGAACTGCGTCATTAGTGTTGATAGCTGGTGGCCTGTTACTTGGTAGTGTCACTGCCGACCAATGGGCGACACCGCTTCCTGAGGACTTAGCGTGGCAGAAGCTTTCTAACTCGGCGATTGAAGATCACGTCAATAATGGGCGAGTGGTGTTTGTGGATGTCACTGCGGATTGGTGTGTCACGTGTAAAGCGAACAAGATCGGTGTGATCTGGCAAGATCCTGTCTACTCATTGCTGCAAAGCCCTAATGTAGCGACGTTAAAAGGGGATTGGACACATCCGGAC
This sequence comes from Vibrio sp. OPT46, assembly GCF_015163535.1. Classification (NCBI taxonomy): domain Bacteria; kingdom Pseudomonadati; phylum Pseudomonadota; class Gammaproteobacteria; order Vibrionales; family Vibrionaceae; genus Vibrio; species Vibrio sp. OPT46. Next base: position 10,878 of record NZ_JADDYG010000401.1, read on the forward strand.
GGCTCGGTAACTGACTTTTTACGAGCTCATGGGCGTTACGGTGTGCCGTTTAACATCGTCTATGGCCCGGCGGCGCCACAAGGTATCCCGTTACCTGTGATTCTGACTGATGATGTTGTTTTAAGCGCGGTGAAACAAGCGAGTGGGGGAGCCATTCAATGAGTTCGACAAAGCAGCGTAGAACATTCCGATATTGGCTCATTCAAATCGTACAGATGGTGCTCATTGTCACCGCGATTTCTATCGCGATGGATTGGTATCGCACTAAAGATATTCCTAAACAGGAGTCACCACCATTGAGCTCAGTATTGAGCGATGGCGAACACTTCGATGCAATCGCGCAAAGTTATGAACAACCTGTCGTTGTTTATTTTTGGGCGACTTGGTGTCCCGCTTGTAAATTTGTAAGCCCAAGCGTGAGTTGGCTGAGTGATGACTACACCGTAGTTGGCGTTTCTGGATCGTCGGGACCGAATGAGCGTGTGGCGCAGTTTATGAGGGCAAAAGAATATCGTTTTGAAAACATAAACGATCCTTCAAGCTATATTATGCGTGAATGGAAAATTAGCGTGACTCCAACCATTTATATTTTAAGAAATGGTGAAATTTCCTCCGTCACAACTGGCGTTACCACTCCGATAGGAATACTAGCGAGAGTTTGGTTAGCTCGATAACGCTATAAAAATCCGATATTCAAAATATTGAGTATCGGATTTTTTCTTTTTATTTTCTCGCTCTAACGGGAATAATAATGTGTGCGTATGGCATACCATTCCACATCACGTATGGGCCATCATAACTTGAACCGATGGGTAGATAGTCGAGCAACACTTGGTCTAGGGTAATAATCATCATGTGTGGTTCTTCCACAATCCATTGGTTATCGTCCGTTATTCCTTCTGAAAATGGGTCGGTGTTATTGGCGCCGCCATCACTCGCTAACATGCCAAAAAGTACAATTAACTGAAATGAAATTAGTTAAATAGTCAGATTAATAAATTAAAGCTTAATTTAATAAAAATTAAAGTTTGATAAATTTAATTATAGAGTGCCTTTAAAAAGGAAGTGTTATTTAAATTTTAAATAGTAATTGATAGTTTTACTATGTTAATTTAAGTGTTCATTTATAAACATTTTTTCGTCTATTAATACGCATGGTTTAAAACATCTTGGCTGTCCTGCTTTGAAGCGTGACCAAAAGGTGATAAATAGGTGTTTTTAGTGATATGAGCTGAGTTTATTTGTAATCTATATTTTCAACACCTAATTCCCCTCGTATGGCTAATCGTATAAAACAACATTTTATCTTTATTGTTGTCACGCTAAAGCGTACTTTCTTAATTATATGATTAGTTATAAAGGTAACGAGAATGGGATTAAAAATCCGTGGCTCTGTTGGTATAAATGGCACTAATTCGAAAAATGATGTTAAAGCAGTTCAACAATTTTTAAATGATAACCAAAAGAGAATAGGTTTTACCCGACTGTTGGTTGTTGATGGCTCGTTAGGGCGGAGTCCTCATTTGTCGAAAACAGTAGAGGCAATAAAAGTGTGTCAGCGTAAGCTACTTTATATGGTAAAGCCAGATGGTCGGATCGATGTAAATGGTAGAACTCATCGTAAGCTCAATGGATTACCATCCTATAGTTCAGTGAAAAATGATCCTCATGATGCTCAAAAACTAGTAACCAAAGTGCCTTGGATGAAAACAGCGTTGGGAGAAATTGGACAAAAAGAAGTTTCAGGCACTAAGGCCAATCCAAGGATTTTAGAGTATTTTACAGCATCTAAGTTCTGGGGCACTGATGACTCTGGAGGTCAAAATGCTTGGTGTGGTTCGTTTGCCGCTTGGGTTTTTAAACAACACGGAATCACTCCAGTAAAAGAAGCTTATCGAGCAAAGGAGTGGAAGGGTTTTGGTAAAAACATCTCAGAACCTATACATGGAGCTCTAGGGATTAAATCGAGAAAAGGTGGTGGGCATGTTGCTTTTGTCGTGGGAAAGAGCCCTGATGGTAGGCATTTGTACATGTTAGGAGGAAACCAAAGCAACCAAGTCAATATAGCAAAGTACTCTATTGATGTCTGGGACAAGTTCGTAGTACCGAGTAACTACGATGAAACAAAAGGTACTTTACCTGTATATACAAAAGGCTCTGCCTTAGCAGGAACGGAAAGTTAAACATGAAGAAATTTATAAGTTTGCTAGGCTGTGTGAGCTTATCAGCTTGTGCTTCACAGGGAGTGTACTCTCAGAATGAGGTACTCAAAGATGCGATATTTCAAACGCCCTATTCTGCAGTGGTGAAAATTACAGGTTTTGAAAAGTTTGCTGAACACGAGGAAGATGTTCTCTTTAAAGTTCAAGCAGAAGTGATTCAGAAACTTCGTGGAGACGTTGGGTCTGAGATTACTTTCAGTATGTATGGCGAGCTAGGAGATGAGCCCAATATACACAATGATCCTGTCATTCTCACACTATGTCGTGATAAAGATACATATTATTGGCCTGGAACGGGGGCTGAGTTTGGGGCTAATCAAGAGAACATATTAAACGCTCAAGAAACAGCTGCTCACTTGGATACAGAACAGCGCCATTTTGCACATTGTTCAGAATGAAAAGGGTGGCGGTTGAAACGAGCGGTTACAGAGCATGTTAGTCGCCATCGTAGACAGCGTCTTTGCTGAATGATTCGTCGAGATTTTTTAGTCTTTGATTGTCAGAGGCGACTGACAAAACCATACCAACTGTGACAACCATACCGCTATTAAAGCAGGATATTATTCCTTCAACTTTGTGTTTTAGGAGTAGTCATTAGACTACCCAATAATTGTTGGAATAAATAATGACGAAACGTTGGCTTGTCTCCGCTGTGAGCATTGCGCTGCTCGGCGGTGGTACGTATTTCTATCTCCAATCTTCCGCTCAACCAGAATTACTGCCTACATTGATTGTGGAAAAAGGCACGATTGAAAAACAAGCGGTGGCTGTTGGTAAAATTGTCCCTGCACACTCCGTGTCTATCAAGTCACAAATCGACGGTATCGTCGGTGAAATTTACGCGAAAGTTGGTGAAAAGGTGAAGCAAGGCCAGCCGCTGATCAAAGTGCGTCCAAACCCAACCCCCCAAGCATTAACGGATGCATCGGCAGAACTCATGCGTAGTGAAGCCGATCTGGAATCCGCCAAACAAAAACTGTCCAACTTAGAAAGCTTGGTCAAGCAGGACATTATTCCAAGTAACTACGACGAATACGTAAGTGCGCGCTCGGCAGTCAAATCTGCGCAAGCGGACGTATTGCAAAAGCGCCAGAATCTCGAACTCATCCGCAGTGGTGAGGCGTCTATCGGTGATGCGCGTTTAACGTCGACGATCTACGCGCCAATTGATGGCACGGTACTCAACCAGAAAGTTGAGGTCGGAGAGCCGATCATCTCGACTCAATCAAGCCAAGCCGCGACTGAAATGATGTCATTGGCCGACATGAACAGTCTGATTTTTAAAGGTAGCGTCAGTGAGCATGATGCTGCGCAGTTGTCTCCGGGAATGCCCGTTATGTTGACGGTTGCGCCTTATCCTGATGTGGCGATTTCTGGTGTGCTAACCAAAGTGGCGATTCAATCTGAGAACCTTAACTCACCAGAGGGCAATGCTTCTGCAAAAAGTTTTGATAACGGTTTTGAGGTTGAAGTGGGAGAACTCAAGATCCCACAAGATGTGTTGCTTCGTTCTGGTTTTTCATCGACGGCTCAAATCATTCTGAAGAAGTCTGAAAACGTGCTCACTCTACCGGAGCGCGCTCTGCAATTTGATGGTGACGCACCGAATGTTCTGATCCCCGACAGCTCAGAACAAGGGTTTCATAAACAACCTGTGAAACTCGGTCTGTCAGATGGCATCAATGTCGAAGTGCTTGACGGCGTGGAGCTTGATGAAGAGGTTATCGACAACAGCATGATGGGAGCGGCGTATGGTTAAGCTGCAACGATCAAAAATCGCCTTTGCATTGTTGGCTGCCACGCTCAGTTTGCCGACCTACGCAATTTCTATTGAACAAGCTTGGCAACAAGCAAAGCAGAACGATCCAAATTACGAAAAAGCGAAAATCGGCGTCCAGCTTGGCGAGGTTGGCGTACAGAGTAGCCGCAGTGCGTTATTACCGGGTTTAAGTGCCAGTGCGTCAGCGGATTGGAATGAGTCCTCAAGCCATTCCAACAGTTACGGCGCTACCTTATCTCAAACTATTTGGGATAGCAGTTTGTGGTCGGAACTGGATCAAGCGAATGCCAATTATCTCAAAGCACAGTTAGAGCTATCTCAATCGCATAACGAGCTTGCGCAGAAGTTGCTCACCGCTTACCTAGATGTGGCAAGCGCACAGGGCGACCTCAAATTGGCGCAGTCCAAGCTGGAGGAGGGGAAGGAACTTCTCAACATCATTGAGAAACGCTATCGAGCAGGCAAAGTGAAGTCGGTTGATGTTGAAGAGATGCGAGCGAATCAAGTCTCTGAGCAAGCAAGTATCCTCAATGCAAAAGCCGATCTCGAAGTGAAAAAAGCAGAGCTTGCGGCGTTAATTAATCAAATGCCGGAGAGTGTCGACCAAATTCGAACGGATTCTTTAATTCAGCCTCCGATGCTGGTGGACTCTCAGGAGCAATGGCTAAAGCTGGCGAAAGACAGTAGTCCAGAGCTGTTGGTAGCGGCGCAGATGGTGAAAGCGAGCGAGTTCGCGAAAGATTCAGCTAAAGGTGGATACTACCCAACCGTCAAAGGCAGTGTGGGCTACAGCGATGGTGACAATCGTTCAAACGGCGAGTTTAACGCTGGGATTAGTTTGAGTTTGCCGATTGATCTCAATGGTGCAGTGCGAGCGAAAGTGGACGAAGCATCGTTGAACATTTTAAGCGCCAAGCAAGATATGCGTAGAGTGGAAATTGATATTCAGAAACGAGTTATTCAGCAGTTTACGCAGGTCGATATCAACTGGAATCAAGTTTTGATAGCGAACGAGCTGGTTGAGTCGCGCGCCAGAGTGTTGCAAAGCAAAGAGAAACTTTACGACGCTGGCCTGCTTGAAGTGTCGGAAGTTATCAGCGCACACAACAGCTTGTTTGAGGCGAAAAACAGTCTGCAAACCAACTTGTACAGCTACTGGCGTAAGAGAATCGGCTTACTGCAAACCGCAGGGAAACTCGATGACGATACCATGGCGTTGCTCTCTCGAGCTTTTCATTCATGAGCAGTCTATTGCAACAAACTTGGCAAACGTTGATGGCGCACCGCATGAAGAGCGTGCTGGCCATTATCGCGATTGCTTGGGGCGTGATCTCTGTGGTGGTGTTAATCGCACTTGGCGAAGGCTTTTATCGCCATCAGACCCAGTCGTTTTCATTTATGATCAACAATGTGCAAGTGGTGTTTCCGTCGAGTACCAGTAAACCGTGGCAAGGGTTAGCTTCAAGACGACAAATTGATATTCCACAAGAAAAAGTCGACATGATCAAACAGTCAGGCTTCGTGCAACAGGCGTCAAGCGTTTACGCCAAATGGGATGCGAATATCACCAATCTCAAAGGACAGAACTTATCGAGTACGGTCAGCGGTATTGATACGTCTTACTTTCCTTTAATGCAACGCAAGCTGCAATCCGGTTCGAGAAATCTGTCACCAAGTGATATGGACAACCACACTCGCGTGGCGGTGTTAGGCGATCAAATTGCGCAAATGGGCGGAATCCAAATCGGGGATAGGCTCAAAGTCAACGGCATTCCGTTTTTGGTGATTGGGATAACCGTTGGTGAGGACACTGGCATTTCATTCGGCGATAGCCGCACGGTTTTCATTCCTCAAACAACGTACCGCGATTTGTGGGATGCGAAACCTTGGATGGTATTGATGAAGCCGAGAGACGGGATGGATGCACCGTCGTTTCGACAAAATATCGTGAACTTTTTCGCCAAGCAGCTTCATTTTGACCCAAGTGATAAAGATGCGGTCGAATTACCCGATTTTAGTGAAGGTGCGGCGGTCATCAGTGGAAT
>NZ_JADDYG010000402.1:0-383 GCF_015163535.1 Vibrio sp. OPT46
GTTTGGCAGAGTACTTGAGTTAGGCATGGATGAAGCTGGTTAAAAAGCCGCTGTATTTTGGCGTAGTTCTGACACGATTTTTCAGATAGGCGCGCATTTACGACAGTTATAGGGACACCCGCTTTGTGAACATTGTGAAGCGTGTTTGGCCACAGCTCAGTCTCAATGATCAACATCTGTTTTGGTTGCACTGCTTTAAGAAAACCTTTGATAGCAAACCCAAAGTCAATTGGCATATAGCGGTGTTCAATTAAATCACCCAACTTAGCAATCTGTTCAGCTCCGGTACTTGTTGTTGTTGTAACTAGAATAGATTGTTCGGGGTTTTGTTCCTTAAGGGCTTTGATTAAAGGTGTTGCTGCTATGCTTTCACCAACAGATAC
>NZ_JADDYG010000040.1:0-614 GCF_015163535.1 Vibrio sp. OPT46
ATTGCCGCAGCTTCGGTTTACTACTTAGCCCCGTTACATCTTCCGCGCAGGCCGACTCGACCAGTGAGCTATTACGCTTTCTTTAAATGATGGCTGCTTCTAAGCCAACATCCTGGCTGTCTGAGCCTTCCCACATCGTTTCCCACTTAGTAGTAATTTGGGACCTTAGCTGGCGGTCTGGGTTGTTTCCCTCTCCACGACGGACGTTAGCACCCGCCGTGTGTCTCCCGGATAGTACTTACTGGTATTCGGAGTTTGCAAAGGGTTGGTAAGTCGGGATGACCCCCTAGCCTTAACAGTGCTCTACCCCCAGTAGTATTCGTCCGAGGCGCTACCTAAATAGCTTTCGGGGAGAACCAGCTATCTCCAGGTTTGATTGGCCTTTCACCCCTAGCCACAAGTCATCCGCTAATTTTTCAACATTAGTCGGTTCGGTCCTCCAGTTGATGTTACTCAACCTTCAACCTGCCCATGGCTAGATCACCTGGTTTCGGGTCTATATCCAGAGACTGAACGCCCAGTTAAGACTCGGTTTCCCTACGGCTCCCCTAGATGGTTAACCTTGCCACTGAATATAAGTCGCTGACCCATTATACAAAAGGTACGCAGTCACA
>NZ_JADDYG010000403.1:0-665 GCF_015163535.1 Vibrio sp. OPT46
CAGGGTTCCAAGCCTGACTCAATGAATGTCGCGGCCTTCTCCACAATAACGCGAGTCTTACCACTACCTGCCCCCGCATTAATCATGCAAGGTACTCCCGTCGTGTTGACTCCTTCATACTGACTCGCGGTTAATTTCATTCTCATCCCTCCCATTAAAGTGTTTATATATGGTATTTTAATTCGGCCTCAAAGTCAACTTCAGTCTATTGTTTTTTGTTGTTAAATGATATATTTCAATTAACGGAGGATTACGTCTATGTTTGAATTTTTGGGTGTAACAGCAGCTGACGGTCTTGAGCAACTTAAAGAACCGGAAAGGTCTTATTACGAATATGTAATAGAGCATGGCGACACGGGGCTGTACAAAGCCATGCCGTGGAAAAGTAAACGAGATTTACTTCTTACTTACAAAGGTGAGATTGAAGAGTGTACTTTAATCTCTAGCAAGCTAAACAATATACATCCTAAATACATACGTACAATTATGAGAAGCGAGAATGGTTGGCCAGGAGCTAACCAGAAAGCCAAGAACGGTTCTGGTGATTTAGGAATAATACAAGTTAATCCTAAGGTTTGGGATCAAGAGTTTCGTAAGCTTGGTGTGACTATAAACTGGGAAGACGTCAGAGATGATGTATGTGCAAATCTATTTATTGGTGGTGT
>NZ_JADDYG010000404.1:0-508 GCF_015163535.1 Vibrio sp. OPT46
CCTCCGCAAATTTTTGATGATTTTGTATTATTCGTAAAAATCTTATTTATTCCATGAATCTGTCGATTATTCCTTAATGTAACATTTTGATACATTAGTACTTGTTGCTGAGTTGCATAGCAATCTGATTTTTATCGATTTAACTCAGTAACAATCCAAAAAGGAGAACAAAATGGAAAGCAGAGGTTTAGGAAGGGGTTTAAAGGTGGAAGAAAGACGTCAGTTACTACATAAAGGATTAAAAGCAGCCGTATTTGGCGTACCGCTGTTGGCAATAGGCTTAACGATTAATAGTTCGGTGCTGATGACCGATGCGGGTTACAGCTACGTGCATCAGAATAATATTACTGGTGAGTTGGATGTGTTTACTGAACCTGGCATTCATTTTCGCATGCCTTTTCTGTCCAAAATCACCAAGTATGACCAAGTGATCACCGTGTCATTCGGTAACAGCAAGGGCGAAGATTTTTATCAACGCCTTGATGCGATTCAGGTTCGATTTGCCGAC
>NZ_JADDYG010000405.1:0-293 GCF_015163535.1 Vibrio sp. OPT46
TATCAAGAGCGAAACGCAAAATATGCCGATAAGACAGAAGACGAAGTGCGTGAAATTATTCTGGATAACACTGAAGAGTGGATGGAAGAATGGCTAGGGAATCTATCAGGAAATCAGCGTCAATTAGCTCAAAGATTTTCTCAGCAAGTTATTTTAAACAGCCCTTTATGGAGAGATTATCGAGCCACGGTATATCAAGAGCTCGAATACTTGTTCGACAACAAATCTAATGTTGTGACTTATCAAGATATATTTATGCGACTCTTGTTCGAGCCAGAGAGTTATTATAGTGA
>NZ_JADDYG010000406.1:0-1212 GCF_015163535.1 Vibrio sp. OPT46
AAATGCTGTTGGGACTGCTCAAAGTGCAATAGTCAGAAATGAGCTTCCTTCAAATCAAGAAGGGTGGCTCTTAGCTTATCGGAACGTGATGGCAGCTGGATTTGGAATTGTGATGTTCTGTGCTGGTGTGCTCAGTGTGGCAACTACTGTGTTGTTAGTTGTTTTCACGCCAAGTGGTCGCTAGAAGTATCCCTATATAGACAGTCATTACTAGAGTATGAGGTATCTAGCTCACCGTTTATGAGTTTGATAGGTGGAAGTCTATTACTGAGGTTCTTAATTAATGATTATTAATCAACAAGTTATCTGAGTTTAGATACCTTAAATACTTATTGTGTTATACTCGGAATTCTACGTTTATCATTGATGTTTTGGGTCTTTCAGTATCTCCCTCCTTTTAAATCAGCAACTTTTAGCCGCGCATCTTCTTCCAATACTTTGAGTGTATTATCTGGCTAGCCCATATCACTGGACATTTTTCGCCATGTGTAAAATATCACGCCGAAGATACTGTATTATTTATGGCTGACCCTTTAAACGGAATACTAGCATCTTCTGCTTTGAGAATGGCTGTCGGTCACTATTTCCAAAATTACTTTTCTATGTTCATCTTTCTCACTAAACGATGAACATCATTAAGTTAACACTTGATTAGAAGGTGAGGTGGGAGCCTCTTTGCATAATTTTGGTGGAAATGACAACGCAATAACGTTAGCAAAGCTCTTTTTATTGATATAGCTATTCCAAAGAACAGCAACAATCAATTGATTTCATATTCTCATTTGTTTATATTAAATGTTAATGATTTTCATTTTCAATAAATGTTTGAGCTAATATGTAAATGCTCATGGGTTTAATGTGATAATTCTTAATAAGGATAGTGAGATGGCCATTCCCAAGATCGCCCCATACCAAGTACTTCAACCAGAATCATTTCCCGTCAATAAAGTGGATTGGGTGATAGAGCCTAAGAAGTCGGTTGTCTTAGTTCATGATTTACAGGCTTACTTCCTCAACTTTTTTGATACAAGATTGTCTCCTATTCCTGAACTTATACAAAATGTTAAAAAAGTTACAGAGAATGCTAGAGCCGCAGGCATCCCTGTTGTTTATACGGCTCAGCCTGCTAATCAAGACCCAAAAGAAAGGGCACTCCTAACGGATTTTTGGGGCTCAGGCCTAACTCAAGATACGGAGATAGTGCCAGAAGTA
>NZ_JADDYG010000406.1:1331-1560 GCF_015163535.1 Vibrio sp. OPT46
GTTGGGGTTTATGGCCATATCGGAGTCCTCTCAACAGCACTCGATGCCTTTATGCTAGATGTCAAACCATTTGTTATTGGTAACGCGATTGCAGACTTTTCGAAAGAAGATCATATGTACACGCTTAAATACATTTCTGGTCGAAGTGGTTGTATTAAATCTGTCGATGACTTTGTCACAAGCGTCAGTTCAGACATCTCTTTGCCTTCTAGCGCTCTCAGTCTTGAAA
>NZ_JADDYG010000406.1:1609-2033 GCF_015163535.1 Vibrio sp. OPT46
AATGAGAAAGGAGGTTGCGGATATTCTTGAAGTTGATTTAGATGAAGTAGATGTAGACGAAAATCTTATCTTTCTCGGGTTAGACTCCATTCGTGTAATGACGTTGCATAGTCGTTGGAAAAAGCAAGGTTTAGATATCGCGCTTTCTGAAATGGTGGCAAAAAATACCATTAGAGACTGGTGGGAAGCAGCTCAAGTTCAAGCTCAAGGTGCAGTAATATAAATGAGATCCCCCTGCAGCGATGCAAGGGGATGCACCTAAGTGCTATATTCTGCTCTTAAAGCCTTTTTATTGATTTTACCGACAGAGGTTTTCGGCAATTGTTGGCAAAACTTGATGTAATCAGGGATTTTATATTCTGCAACTCCTTGTGAGTATAAAAATTTCTTAATCGCAACGGGCTTAAGGTTAGCGCTCGTATTG
>NZ_JADDYG010000407.1:0-274 GCF_015163535.1 Vibrio sp. OPT46
GCAAATTAGAGTACCGAACAAACGATACACATAAGTAGAAACCTCAACGTTCTCACCTTCTTTTCCTTGCACCTGAAGTTTGAATATTTTTTCCCCTATCGTCCTCTTCAAAAGTATGTATTGGCCCATCATCGTAAAGAAAAAGAACACATAGAAATAACCTATGCTTTGGATACTCAACGCATTTAGATCAAAGACGTAAAACTCTAAAATACCGAATAACAAGCTAATCAAACAATAGTCGGTTACAAATGCCAATAATCTCTTTATCACG
>NZ_JADDYG010000408.1:0-316 GCF_015163535.1 Vibrio sp. OPT46
GATAGTGAAGGAACACTTATTTTTCCAATTGCTTGTATACCATTGACTGACTTAGGCGTGGAGCAAGCTTATGCCTATTGGGAATATCAGCAAGCTATAGAGCTTGAGCGCTTAGACGAAGATAAGCGCCGAAATCGAGTCGAGCTTGGGGCTGTTGAGCTATCTGAAATTATAACTACGGTTAAGTCGACTTCTGATACGTTTTATCAAGAATTAATCACGGATTTGGAGTTCGCTACAGAATCATTTAATGAATTCAGTCAGCGATTAGACGAAGCGGTCGGTGATGTGACTCCTAGCTCTTATATATCAAAAA
>NZ_JADDYG010000409.1:0-1179 GCF_015163535.1 Vibrio sp. OPT46
CTTGGACGCATGAGGATCAAGAAAAATTACGAGTAATGTTGGTTGATTTTGAAATGAAGCCATCACAGATGGCTTCTTACTTGGGTAGAGATCCTCGCTCTATTGCCAAACGCATCAGTAACAATGACAAACTCTCTCAGGGTAAGTGGAGACAAGACTTAAAGTGGTTGTAAATGCCTAACAAAGCATTTAAGACGGATTCCCAACGCTCGGCAGTTTCAGTTCAAAGTTTTAGTGCGGTGTTTATGGCACTATATTTCAGGTTAGGCGGTGCGTTGCTCACCACTTAATGCGGCGTTATATTGCAATTGAGATTTTATGAAAAATTATACATTTATAGATAGGTACTTTGAGAGTCAACGCGCTCTCTTAAGACTTGATACTATCGAAGAACATGATGTAAATAGCTTATTTACATACTTGAATAATCTTCATTCTACAGCTGACAAACTGAAAGAGCTATTCGACTGTAATATAAAAGATTACCCAGATTTTAAACTACTCAGGATTATTAGAAACTATTTTCATCATGTCGGTGATGTTGATGATATTAGAATGATTGTCTCTATTGAAGAAAACGTACACTTTGACCGTGTACAGCATCTGATTATACCGCTAGAAACTTTTGCAAAAAGTGTTAGGTCATTTATTGATAACGCAATGGTTCCAGAGAATCATAAGCAATATCAGAAAAAACTAAAATTTGTTTCGCAAGAGATGGCTTCTATATCTGAATGTTACTCTTATAACAGTGACATATTGACCAACATGGAAGTATGTTGCAATAAGCCATCATTGAAATTAGATGGCGAAGTCTATGAACTAGGCTTCGATATGTATAGATTCGTCTTTAATGTAACAAATCTAATTGCTGAACGCTGTAGAGCTATTGAAGAGTTGGCATGTAAGCCTATTGTCATGGAATTAGGTGAAGAATATTCGATTTCGAATAATATTGATCGAATTGATATGTTTTGTACACCAGATAAAATGCCAATAACAACAACTCAAGGTATGATCTACGCAAGGAAAGTCGAACTGGCAATATAACAAACTGTTTAAGAGTGATTCGCAACGCGTGGCATTTTTACTATGCGTTGGTTTTAGTGTTTAAGGTGGTATGCGGCGGCTTCGGTATTGCGTTGCTCACACCTTAACAGGGCGTTATACGAATGCGTG
>NZ_JADDYG010000409.1:1189-3681 GCF_015163535.1 Vibrio sp. OPT46
TAAAGTTTTGTAGCTACCCGTCTCACTTCAGTGTTCAAAGCCTTTCATATCATCTCAGTTTTCAATATCTTGGAGCGCATAAATAGAAGTGGCGCATGTACTAACAAATTGCTTAAGAGTGATTCGTAACGCGTGGCATTTTTACTTTGCGGTGGCTTATGTGATTAAGGCGTCGTGCGGTAGCTTTTGTATTGCGTTACTCACACCTTAGCAAGGCGTTATACGAATGCGTGCAGACGCAAGTATCAGGCTGAGCTTCAAGTAAGCTAACTCAATTAAGTATCTGATCCTCAATCGAAAGTAAATATTTTTAGGTTCTGGAGCATGTGGTGCTAAAAGATAGGGGCCAATAATTATGTGGTATCTGTTTAAAGATTATGTGGACACGCCAAATCATATTGAGTTTTTGATCTTTGGAGTGTCAATAATAGCTTCCTACATTGTGGCTTGTGTATCCTGTAAATCTCGCAATATGTCAGGGTATGAAGTACGGGTCATTGCTACAGCAGCAGGTCTTATGGTGGCAGTGCTAGTTGGGGGAGTTAAATTTACTTTTGTGTCAACTTTGCTGGTATCGATGCTTTTCACATGGCTGATGGTGAGAAAAGGGCATTCATTGGGTTGGGGATGAATCATTGTCTTCAAAGGAAATAGCCAATTGCCAAAGGCTCAATTTAATTCATTGATTAAATTGGAAAAATTCGTATAACAAAGCGTTTAAGGCGGATTCGCAACGTTTGGCATTTTTGGTTTGATTCAGCTTTAGTGTTTACGGCACAATGCGTTAGGTAGTGGGGCTGCGTTGCTCACCACTTAACGCGGCGTTATGCCTTTTGGGAGCAAATATGCAGTTTTACAAAGCAGATGAATATCAGGCATCTTGTGAAAGCCTATATCGTAAGTATGCACTTGAGATAGCTGCTTTACTTCCAGATGCATCTATTGAGCACATTGGGTCTTCCTCTATCCCTAATGCCGTATCTAAGGGTGACCTAGACATACTTGTTGGCGTCAACGGCAAGGAACTAGAGAACGCAGTAAAGTTACTTTCTACTCTAGGTTTCAACGAAAAATCCGATACGTTAAGAACTCCAGAGCTTTGCATGCTGGAAAATAGTTCAGGTGAGGATGTCGCTTTTCAAGTTGTAGCTAATGGTTCGGAGTTTGAGTTTTTTGTGGGGTTTAGAGACAAACTCCGTAAAAGTCCTGAGTTAGTTCAACGATACAATGAGCTGAAAATGTCTTGTACAGGTTGGTCTCAAGAAGAGTATCGTAGGGAGAAATCAGCTTTTATTGAGCGCGTGTTAGGACAGGCATAACAAACTGTTTAAGAGTGATTCGCAACGCGTGGCATTTTTACTATGCGTTGCGTTAAGTGTTTAAGGTGGTATGCGTGAGCTTCAGTATTGCGTTGCTCACACCTTAACAGGGCGTTAGTACGGGTTTGACATCAAAGGTCATAAGTTTTGGTGTTTATCTGTTTCAGCGCTCATCTTTACACCTTTCAGCTTGTACCTTTCACGTTCTTTCCGGTGGCACTATATGCGGAGTGTTTGCTTTGATTTCACCGTTTACGGCTTCTAACTCTTAGCCTATTTCTTTGGTGCTTCTTCATTTTCGTGGTGGTTTTTTGAGAGAGCCTTGATTACTTTTAGCGTGGCTGTTGAAGTACGAGGAAAGAATCCTTTTCTAATTTGAAGTTAGGGAAAGTAGGGCAGTTCAGTACGTTTTTCTTCTAGCCAACTCTCGTCTCTTAACCGAGTTTAAGTTTTGTAGCTGCCCGTCTCACTTCAGTGTTCAAAGCCTTTCATATCATGCTACTTTTCAATATCTTGGAGCGCACAAATAGAAGTAGCGCATGTACTAACAAATTGCTTAAGAGTGATTCGTAGCGCGTGGCATTTTTACTTTGCGGTGGCTTATGGTGATTAAGGCGCTGTGCGGTAGCTTTTGTATTGCGTTACTCACACCTTAGCAAGGCGTTAGTACTGGGGCGACATCAGAGGTCAAAAGTCTTGGTGTTTATTGGTTTCTTTCCCAGTTTTACACCTGAACAAATGTGCCTTTCACGTTCGCTCCGGTGGCACTAGATGCGAAGTTTCCGCTTTGACTTCATCGTTTACGGTTTCTAACTTTTGGGTGATTTCTCTGGTGTGGTTTCTTTAGGGCTGAGAAATTTTCGGTAAAACTAGGTTTCTCTGACGCTGCTGTTCAATTGCGAAGCCTGTATCCTTTGCTAATTGGAAAGCGGTGAAAAAGGGCAGTTAAGCATGTTTTTCTTCTAGCCAACTTAAGTGTTGAAGTTAGTTTTAAGTTTGGCAGCAGTCCGTTTGGCTTTAGTGTTTTAAGCTATGATTTTTGTGCTATATTTCAATATCTTGTCGTGTAAAAAGGCTTTAGGGGCAGCGTACTAACAAACAATTCAAGAGGGATTCGTAACGCGTGGCATTTTACTATGCGTTAATTTTAGTGATTAAGGCGGTTTGCGGCGG
>NZ_JADDYG010000410.1:0-287 GCF_015163535.1 Vibrio sp. OPT46
GGGTCAGCAGTAGAGAGAAAGCCTGAACCTCTTTCGCATACTTTAGAAGACAGCCTGAACATTCTCGAGCGAAGGTTTAAAAGCCAATGCCTAACAGAAGTGGTGAAGGCTAAACATTTTTCCTTGTACTCTATCTGTGTCCCCCATAAGGGAAAGAGCAATCAAAAGTCAATTAGTGGAAGATTGCTGGTATATAGAGAACCAGCACCAGAATAACCGCTCCCCAAGCGACCAGCCCCGGCAATATTGTCGGGGCTTTTTTGTCTCTGGTGTACATAAAACCAATC
>NZ_JADDYG010000041.1:0-257 GCF_015163535.1 Vibrio sp. OPT46
TTGGATTCCATAGGGTTACGTTCTGACGGCTTTCAAGTAGGACTGGAGAAAATTAAAGAAGTCGGCGTCCCTGGGATTACTCTCGTTAATTTCGACGGGTATATGCATTTTGTTGTCATCAGAGGTATAAACAATCACTCAGTTATTCTAGGAGACCCCTCTAGAGGAACCATGATAATGAAACTGGATGAGTTTGAAAAATATTACCAAGGAATTGTGTTACTGGTCCGTAACGAAGCGGAAATGGGACGGTCTAG
>NZ_JADDYG010000411.1:0-13984 GCF_015163535.1 Vibrio sp. OPT46
TTAAAAAATCTCGCCAAGGTAAGTAACCTCAATGCCTTTCGATAAAGCAAATATAAGACTAATTTGTAAACTTGAAAGGCTAGCTGTATTGGTTGAGGTATATGAGGAAAACACTTCCCCATTTAAGAACTGAAACACACTTTTGCCCCTTTTCGTGTTAGCACGGAAACTGTCCTGCTACCAGACTTGTGTTTCAATAGTGCCTTGTAGTATCGAAAACACTTACCACAAACTCTAGAGATTTATGTACTATACCACCTACTGGAAGCTTGATGGGTGGTATTGACGTGAACTTATCTCAAATTGATCTGAATTTGCTCTTTGTTTTAAAGCACTTGCTCGAAGAGAAGCATGTATCTAACACCGCTATGGCTTTAAATATGAGCCAGTCTGCGGTAAGTCGAGCACTGCAAAAAATGAGAGTTTTCTTTAATGACGAATTACTGGTGCGCAAGAAATACGGCTATGAACTGACTCCAAAAGCAGAGTCAGTAAGGCAAGACATCAATAATGTGATTACCAGTTTAGAAAAACTTGCCCATAGAGACTCGTTTGATCCGAGCACTGTATCAAGCACCGTTAAGGTTTACGGCCTTCTTCCTCAGATTAATACCTTAATGCCTAAGGTTATCGCTAAGATTCGGCAAGAGGCTCCAAACCTTAAGGTCAGTTTGGACTCAGCACCAAAACGTCATTTTGATGCGTTGGTGGCTGGAGATGTTCATTTCGCACTTTCCTCTCATCAACCGCCAAGCTCTGAGCAAAATATCTATCGAATGGTTGTTGCTAAGCGTACTTTCCGTTTGCTTATGAGCCGCTATCATCCACTGGCCGATTTAGAGCTAACTCCAGAGCGTTTGGCCGAATTTGACTTTGGACAAGTCTCTTTGCAGGGTGAGAAGCGATTGTCGTTTGAGCATAAATACCAAGAGCTAGGGTTAGCGAACAAAAAAAAGCGTTTATCAGCGCCAGTGCAACTGAATAACTTTAGTTCTGCTCCAAGTATCGCTGCGGAGACTGAGATTATATTTCATCTACCGACACCTTTTGCAGAGGCAGCTTGTCAAGACCCTCGCTTGATCGTTCGAGAAGTACCTGCCGAGCTACAGTTGGACTTTCAAGAAGTCTTCCTATATTGGCACAAACGCTTTAACGATGATCCTATGTGTGAATGGGTACGAGAGATCTTTAAACAGCTCTATGTTGGAACCGATACTTTAGCTTAAATGCTTATATCGGGTAATTCGTGGTTAACTATTCGTATATTGGATAGTGATATTCTCTTTTCTCGATAGTGATTAACTTGTCAGTGATTATGATAATCAGGTTTAATTGATAATAATTATTAAATGCAATTACATTTTAAGCCTATTCAATATGAAGCCTCTTTTCACATACTCTCTATTTTCTACATCAGTTGTTTCTGCTTGTATTACTGTACCTATGGTCGTTGTTGCAAATGACCAGTTACCTGAGACTGGTATCAATACAACAGCAATGGAAACCGTAGTGGTTACAGCCTCTGGTTACGAACAGAATGTCACAGAAGCGCCAGCAACAATAAGTGTTCTCACCCGAGAGCAACTTGAAAATCGCTCATATAAAGATTTGACTGATGCTTTAAGTGATATACCTGGGGTAACCGTTACAGGAGGTGGTGATGGCCAAGATATCTCAATTCGAGGTATGCCTGCTCAATATACGGCCATTCTTGTTGATGGCAGGAAGCAGTCTGGTCGAGAAACTCAAACTAATGGTAGTACGTTTACTGAACAAGACTGGCTTCCCCCGTTGAGTGCAATTGAACGTATTGAAGTTGTACGTGGCCCTATGTCAACCCTTTATGGGTCTGATGCTTTGGGGGGTGTGATTAATATTATTACGCGTAAAAATTATCAAGAGTGGCACGGAAGCTTGCGTGCAGAAACGACGCTTCAAGAAAATTCAAAATCTGGAAATAGCTATCAAGGGCAGCTTTACCTTGCTGGCCCTGTCATTGATGGTCTGTTGAGTACTTCTTTGACTGGACTGTATCAGGAAAGAAAAGAAGATGAAATTGAAGGTGGTTATGCAGGTAAGACACTCGACAACTATCGAGCTTCTTTGTACCTCACACCTACCTCGGATGACACTTTTACTCTGGAGTTCACCAATCATAACCAAGAGCGAGAGACCACTCTAGGTAAATCAGTGGAGCGAGAGTCTCAAGTTGCAGTACGAGAATATGAACGCCAATCTATTGGTTTTAGCCACGACGGAAACTACTCTTGGGGTACAAGTTCTTCATTTATCAGTAATGAAACAGTAAAAAATATCGGTGCAGATAAAGAAGTCGAGAATAGTCAAATTAATACGCAATGGGGTCTGCCTCTTAATGCTCACTACTTAACACTGGGCGCATCTTTCGAGCAAAAGGATCTGACTGATAATAAACTGTCATTGACCTCTAAAAACAAGCAATGGGCAGTATTTGCTGAGGACGAGTGGTATCTCACGGATACATTCGCTCTCACCCTTGGTTTACGTTACGACGACAATGAGATCTTTGACGGGCAATTTAGCCCAAGAGCTTACGGGGTCTGGTCTATTGACCCTAGTTGGACGCTAAAAGGTGGTGTGTCTACGGGTTATCGAGCACCTAGTTTGACACAAATGGACGAAGAGTGGGTTCAAGAGAGCTGTAGAGGGCGTTGTTCTATTTACGGTAATCCAGACTTAACAGCAGAAACCTCCATCAATACAGAGATGGGACTGTATTACGTTAATGAGCGAGACCTTTCTGCAAACATTACTTTGTTTTACAGCGACTTCAAAGACAAGATCGAAAGTGAGTTTGTCGATCCGACGTGTACTGATAGCAGAAGTTGCGACCGCACTTACGTCAACATTGATGATGCGAACAGCTATGGTGCAGAAAGTTCCGTATCTAAGGGTATTACAGAGTCAATTACACTAAGTGCAACCTACTCGTATACTCGTAGTGAAAAGAACACTAATGACGATGATGATGGCTTGCCTCTTGTACAAGCACCTGAACATATCTTCTCACTTAATGGTGATTGGGCAGTGCGTGATGATGTTGCTTCATGGGCCCGCATGAACTATCAAGGCAAAGAGAAAAACAACATCACTAGTGATAGCACAAGAACGTTGGCACCTTCTATTACTTACGTGGATCTCGGTGTGAACTGGCGTGTAACTAAGAATGTGAAGTTAATGGCAGCGGTTTATAACTTGTTCGATGAGCAAATCACAGAGGAAGAGTTTGGCTACATTGAAGATGGCCGACGCTACTGGTTAGCTGCTGAAGCGACTTTCTAATCTACTTACTTTTTTAAGCGAATAACAAAACAATGAATACGAAAATTAAGTCTGCGATGACCTCTCTGCTACTTATGCCCTTTGTCTGTTTGGCTGGGGAGTTCAATGTAGAGAAGGATATCTTGTTCAAAACTGTAGGTGAAAGAGAGATTAAACTCGATCTTTATACTCCTTCGGTTGAATCAAATACTCAGTACCCGTTATTAGTCTGGGTACATGGTGGTGCATGGAAACGTGGGAGCAAAGACGCCATCCCAGAAAAGAACCCATTATTACTTCAGTCTGTGTTGAATGAAGGTTATGCGCTAGCTTCAGTTGATTATCGTTTAAGTGGAGAAGCGATCTTTCCTCAACCAGTACAAGACATTAATGATGCACTGAACTATTTGTACGACAATGCTGAAAAGCTCGGTATTAAACCGGACAATGTTGTGATAATGGGACGCTCTGCTGGCGGGCACCTCGCTGGCTTTATTGGTGCGACTAACTCGGCATACAACCAAGTAGATTTCTATGAGCCACCAAAGTACAAGGTCTCAGCCGTAGTAAGCTTTTTTGGCCCTACCGATTTACTTGAGTTAAGTAATAAAGGTGGCAAGAAAACCAGCAAAAAATCGTCTGTATCTCGTTTCTTAGGAGATATTCCAAACAATATTCCAAAGCTTGCCAAGAAAGCATCAACGACGAGTTATGTGAATGAAAATACTCCACCATATATACAGTTACACGGCACCTTGGATAAGCGAGTGCCTCTATCTCAAAGTGAGATACTTAAGGCTAAGCTTGATGAGCATGGAGTTACCAACCAACTTTTCATTGAAGAAGGTGTAGGACACAGTGCACCTGTCTTTGATACCGAGAAGTACGTTACTCATGTTTTGGACTTCTTAAATAAACACTTTCCGAACTAACGCTCTAGTCAATATAAGGCTTAAAAGTTCAAGGGGAAATACTGAGCCAACTGTGATTACAGTTGGCTTTTTCATGTATCTCTATTGGGCATTTTATCATTCTGATTAATGGGAGCGGCTGGCCCATTTTCAGGCAGTGGTTGAATAAATCTATGACTACTTTAGGGTATGTATTCTAACGTACTTCTGTCCAAAAAAGTGTTTCGTTAGCTTGAATTAGAACAACAAAGCGCTCTTCACAGAAAATGAAGGTCGTTTATCTCGTCTTAACAGCCTTTCAAGTTGTTTGAAATGAGGTATCGAGATCCGCTTCGCTCTTAGTTACGTTCAACCTTAGCTGCTACTTTTCATCAACAAATAGAGATGAGTTACCATCAAGTAGCATAGGGAAGCGAGTGAGCACTATTCTCTCAAATGAACACTAAACCCCTTCTTTGTAGCCTGTCACCTTCAAACTACTTCCTCTAGCGCTAACAATTAATTCAAATGTGCGCTGGTTAATGATTTTTCTGTAAGTAACACAATTGAACGTGATAGAAGTAACAAAATGGCCTCTTAACGGTAACGTTCCCGAAAAGTTTATATATTATCGCCCTCATTGATATAAGTAGTAGAGACGCTCTGAGTACGAGCGCTCTGAAATTCAGGCTTTAGATGGACATTTAAAGTCACCATAAGTTTGCGATTTTTCTTGGGAACGTTTGCAATATGCCTAAGTATAAATTTACGTGAGACTATGGAAATGAAACTACACACTTTGACGATGGCAGTAGCGCTTGGACTGGTTACTGCACCTGTATTCGCAGCAACAGATGTTGACGCTCTTGAAAAGCGAATTAATGAATTAGAACAGAGACTTGAACAGACAGAAAAAGCATCCACAGAAGCAAATGAGAAAGCCTCAAGCTTTGAGTTTCACGGCTACGCTCGTTCCGGGCTACTGATTAATGACGATCTGAATGGTGCAGTGGGTACTGGTCCTTACATGACGGCAGCTGGTGCTATTGGCGCTCCAGTTGGGCGATTAGGGGTAGAGGATGATCACTATGTGGAAGCAAACCTTATTCACAAACGTTTTGCAGATGATGGTTCCAGCGCATTGTTCCGAATCATGTTGGCAGATAGTACGGAAACCAATAACGAATGGACGGCGAGCGAGAGTCAATTAAACGTTCGTCAGGTATATGCTGAGCTAAACAAGTTGAGTATGTTCTCTGAATCAAGAGCTTTTGCTGACGCGACGTTTTGGGCTGGTAAACGATTTGATCGTGATAACTTTGACATTCACTTCTTTGACTCGGATATTGTTTTCTTATCTGGCACTGGTGCTGGTGTGTATGACGTCCAAATGAGCGAATCATGGAAAGCAAACTTCTCGATCTATGGTCGTGATTTTGGTGAGATTGATAGCTCGTCAACGGATGTTGAAAACTATATCGCGACAATGAACAACCGCTTCGGTAATTGGCAATTGATGCTGAGCGGCATGACGTCAGCTGATAACAATGATCGCGTAGAAGGAGCAGCGGACAAAGGTTTACATGCGATGTTTGCTTACCATGGCGATACCTTCTTTGGCATGAGTGAAGGCTTCTCTAAAACCGGTATTTTGATGGGTGATGGACTGGGTGCGGAACTTAAAGGCATCGGTTCAAACGGAGATTTGTTAGAAGACGCAAAAGCCGTACGCTTGTTCAGCTATGGTGTAACACGCATCGGCGACAACTGGCGTGTAGCACCTGCGTTGCTAGCAGAACACAGCCAAGATCGCTTTGCTAAAAATGATGAATTTACGTGGGCATCGTTCAACATCCGCTTAGCGCAAGAGTTTACGCAGAACTTTGAGATGGTTTATGAAGGCTCATACCAATACATGGACCTAGACAATGCGATTGATAAAGCAAGTGGCAGTTTTTACAAAGCGACAATCGCACCAACGCTTAAGATGTCTACCGCTGCAGGTTTCTTTGACCGTCCGGAGCTACGTTTTGCAGTTAGCTACGTTGATTGGAGCGAAGACTTGAATGGCTACTCGATTAGCCAGGATGCGGGTGCTGCAACGATGGGTGATGGTGGTGAAGTTCTGTTTGCACTGCAAATGGAAACTTGGTTCTAAAGGGATCTAACCGACAAAGAGTAATAAGAAAAGCGCCAACTGATTTCAGTTGGCGCTTTTTCATTAACAGGACTGACGCTCAATTGTTTTGAAGGTTAGTACCATTTTACTCATTTCAAAACTTCTGTTGGCAATTCTATCTAGTAGCAGTTTCGCACCATTTTCACCCGCTTTATCAAATGCATAGTTAAATGTTGATAAGGTTGGGGTACACACTGATGCGAGCTCATCATCACCAACTCCTAGCACTAAAACGTCTTTACCCGGTGTTAACCCGAGCTCTTGAATCGCTCTCATCGCACCGATAGCAATACGGTCTGTCGCACAGAACAAGCCATCTAGCTTAGGGTTCTTTGTTAAGTGTTGTTTTGCCAATGAATAGCCAGAATCGATGGTAAAGTCACCACGAGCATGGAAGGCGATCTCAAAACCATGGTGTTGCAGCGCTTGAACAAATCCTTCAGAGCGTTGCTTATCTACCGCGATATCGTCACCTTGCACGCCAATAAAACCCATGGTTTGGCAACCTTTTGCAACCAGTCTATTTCCCGCTTCAAACCCTACTCGTGCGTCATCATGAATGATGCTTGGAATATTAAACATGGAACCATCTTGACCGACGAGCACAACTGGAACGGCTGAGTTTTGAATTGCTTTTACCAGCTTGGAATCGAGGTGGGTGGCGTAAAGAATGATCCCTTCAACCCGTTTTTGGTTAAAGATCTGAATGTATTCCAGTTCTTTTTCGTGGGCTTGGTGAGTGCTAGCAAGTAAGACATGTTTCCCTGCTTTTTCAAGGACATCGGTTAATCCATCGACACCTTGGGATGTGGCATGAGAGGAAACCCGAGGAACAATGACACCAACCAGATTGGTCTTTTGAGATTTTAGATCTTTAGCGACTTGGTTTGGCACATAGCCACACTCCGCTACTGCTTGGCGGACTTTCAGTTTTGTCGCTTCTTTTACGCCATATTCATCGTTTATAACCCGTGACACTGTTGATTTTGATACGCCAGCCAGACGGGCGACATCATGCAGACTCGCCATTGTTCCTATCCATTCTGTTTTTCGTTTTTGGGATTGTTTGCAAAGAGAAGATGAAAAGCTCTTTGATAAGTAGCGATTCTAACCTCCTATACTGCTCTTAGGGAGAGAATTTGACGATCATTCTCACATTCTCTCTGCTTTATCTTTGATCATTTGGTTTTATTGAGCAAAAATCTGTTTTGCAAACGTTCCCGAAAATTTCGCAAGCTCAGATAATAATCCAATGGGGTATGAAATGAATTATCCGGCAGTAGCAAAAGAGTTGTTAACTCTATTAGGTGGTAAAAGCAACATCACCGCACTTGCGCATTGTGCGACACGCTTACGCCTTGCCGTTGCAGATGAGCAAAAAATAGATGAACAAGCGATTGATAGCCTTGAAGGAGTAAAAGGGCAGTTCAAAGTTGCGGGTCAGTACCAAATCATTTTTGGATCTGGCATCGTAAACCAAGTTTATGCAGAAATGGCGAAGTTGACGGGGATGAGTGAAATGTCCACCAACGACGTTGCGTCTGCTGGCGCAGAGAAACAAAACATTGTTCAGCGCGCGGTGAAAGGGCTGTCTGATATTTTCGTCCCAATCATTCCCGCAATCGTCGCTGGTGGTTTGTTGATGGGTATCTATAACCTATTGACTGCTCAAGGCTTGTTCATTGATGGCAAATCTTTGATTGATGCCAACCCAGGACTGACAGACTTGGCGAACATGATCAACACGTTTGCAAACGCGCCGTTTGTTTACCTGCCTATTCTGCTGGCATTTTCAGCCAGTAAGAAGTTTGGCGGTAACCCATATTTAGGGGCGGCGCTAGGTATGTTGATGGTTCACCCTGACTTGCTGAATGGTTGGGGATTCGGCGGCGCATCTGTGTCTGGCAACATTCCGGTTTGGAATATTCTTGGCTTTGAAATCCAAAAAGTGGGTTACCAAGGTTCGGTGTTACCGGTTTTGGTATCGGCATTCATTCTTGCGAAGGTTGAGCTAGGCTTACGTAAAGTCATACCTTCTGTTTTAGACAACCTTTTAACGCCATTACTGGCGATTTTCATAGCGGGTTTGCTGACGTTTACTGTCGTCGGTCCGTTCACGCGTGATATCGGTTTCCTATTGGGTGATGGTCTGAACTGGCTATACAACACTGCTGGCTTTGTTGGTGGTGCGGTATTTGGTCTTATTTATGCTCCGTTTGTTATTACTGGTATGCATCACAGCTTCATTGCGATTGAAACTCAACTTCTTGCGGATATTGCGACGACGGGCGGCACCTTTATCTTTCCTATTGCGGCGATGTCTAACGTTTCTCAAGGAGCGGCAGCGTTGGCGGTGGGCGTGATGAGCAAAGATAAGAAGATGAAAGGTATTGCGATTCCATCTGGTGTTACGGGTTTGCTGGGTATTACAGAACCGGCTATGTTTGGTGTTAACTTAAAACTACGTTACCCATTTATTGCGGCAGTTTGCGCTGCGGCGTTATCAAGTGCGTTCATCACAATGTTTAATGTGAAAGCTCAGGCATTGGGCGCAGCTGGTCTTCCAGGCATCATTTCCATTACGCCAGAGAAGATTGGGTACTACATCGCGGGTATGGTGATCGCGTTCTTGACCGCATTTGTTCTCACCATTGTTCTTGGTATGCGTGACCGCGCTAAAGTCGGTAGAAAAGCAGCGGCTTAATCTGAACTCCTTAGGGGTGGAGTCCCCCAAAATCCACTTCTTTTCCTAAATGTTTGGGGTGCTAGCCAAGCACTAATGGCTTGGCTAGCCTTTTTCAATTTTTACTTGGTAGTGAAGGTGTTCAACACGTTGGACTATCAGGGCTTTAATTTCAAGGTAAGCAAGATGAATCAAGTGTGGGTAACTGGTGATGCTGTTGTCGATCTAATACCGGAATCTGAGACTTCTTTACTCAAATGTCCCGGTGGTGCACCAGCGAATGTCGCCGTAGCTATTGCTCGTCTATCTGGTAAGAGTGCGTTTTTTGGACGTGTAGGTGATGACCCATTTGGTCGCTTCATGCAATCAACGCTCGATCAAGAGGGCGTGAGCACGGAGTTTCTCGTTAAAGATCCTGAGCAAAGAACATCAACAGTGGTGGTGGATTTAGACGAGCAAGGTGAGCGCAGCTTTACGTTTATGGTAAAACCGAGCGCTGATCAGTTTATGTCTGTTGAAGACATCCCTAACTTTAAGCAAGGTGATTGGCTACACGTTTGCTCAATTTCACTGGCAAATGAGCCAAGTCGAAGCAGCACATTTGAGGCGATCAAAAGAGCAAAAGCCGCTGGTGGTTTCATTAGCTTTGACCCTAACTTGCGTGATGAAGTGTGGCAAGATCAATCAGAAATCCAAGCTGTCGTGATGAAGGCTGTAGCGATGGCCGATGTGGTTAAGTTCTCTGAAGAAGAGCTTTTGTTCTTAACTGACTCAACGTCGATGGCGCAAGGTTTACAACAAATAGCCTCTTTGAATATTGCTTTGGTCTTGGTGACACAAGGTGCGAAAGGTGTTTGGCGCGTCTTTGAAAGTCAGAGTGAACTGATCACAGGTCAAGTCGTTAGTCCGATTGACACCACAGGTGCGGGTGATGCTTTTGTCGGAGGGCTACTGGCATGCCTGTCTCGGCATGACGATTGGAAAAATCATCCTGTTGTTAGCTCTGCGATTCAATGGGCAAATGGCTGTGGTGCATTAGCGACGACGCAAAAAGGCGCAATGACCGCGCTTCCGACCCAGACAGAGTTGCTGCAATTTATTGGGCAATGATCTTCAGATCCAATTTCAGTTGAGAAAAATTATGAGCTTAAACAACCGTTGGACTGTAGAGCAAAGATATCGTCGACTTGAGCAAATCCCTCAGTGTGATATCGAAGAAATGACACTTTCACGTCAGCAAGATAAAGGCTTTCCTAGTTTTCATATCGCCCCTAGATTTGGGCTGTTAAATGACCCAAATGGGTTGTGCTATTTCAATGGTGAGCACCACATCTTTTACCAGTGGACGCCTGTGGGACCAGTCCATGGAATGAAGTATTGGTATCACCTTTCTACTAAAGACTTCATCCATTTTACTGATCATGGCGTGGGTCTTCATCCCGACCAAGACTACGATTCACATGGTGTCTATTCGGGCGGCGCTTTGGTGGAAAACAACAAGGCTTTGCTGTTTTTTACTGGCAACAAGCGTGACCAAAACTGGAATCGAATCCCAACACAGTGTTTTGCCACCATGGATTCAGACGGCAGCATTGAAAAGCACGGTGTAGTCATTGAGAACGAACATTACACGGAGCACTTTCGTGACCCAAAAGTTTGGAAGAAAGGCGACGACTATTTGATGGTGGTGGGTGCTCAAACCAAAACCGAGCATGGTTCTATGGCGCTCTATCAAAGCAAAGATTTGAAAACGTGGCAGCATAAAGGTCCTATCAAGACCAAGTTCTCTGACCTTGGGTACATGTGGGAGTGTCCTGATTTATTTGAGATTAATGGTCAATCGGTGATGCTGTTTTCTCCACAGGGCGTGAGCAGTAGTAATCCTTATGATTTCAAAAACATCTATTCTGTCGCGTATATCGTGGGTGATCAGTTGAACCTAGAGTCGATGACTTTAGAAAACCACCAAGATATTTTACAGCCAGATTATGGGTTTGATTTCTACGCCCCACAAACCTATTTAGATGAGAATGGGCGTCGCATTCTTATTGCATGGATAGGGTTGCCAGAAATCGACACGCCATCGGTCACACACCAGTGGGCAGGAATGTTGTCTCTTCCTAGAGAACTAACGTTGAAAGATGGTTTTCTTGTTCAAACTCCACTCCCTGAATTGGAGAGTTTAAGAAAAGAAGAGGTAGTCTTTGCACAGTCCCATACACTGGAAAGCACAAGTTGTTTGATCCAATTAGACCTTGAGGGCGATGGCTTTGAACTTGAGCTGAGTAACCTCAAAGGTGACAACATCGTCTTTAGTGCGACAAAGCACGAGTTTATGCTGGACCGTCGTCACATGTCTCATTTGTACGCGGAAGAATTTGGTAGCATTCGAAAAGCACCAAGATTGGACGCTAAGCAGACGATTGATATATATATCGACAATTCTGTCATCGAGATTTTCATTAATGGTGGCAAACACACGATGACCAGTCGTTTCTTTATTGATGACCTGAATACGGTAACGTTGAGAGGGTTGGAGCAAGCAAGGCTTTTCCCTTTGAAAGGTATTTCTGGTTTGTTTGAATCAGCTAAGTAACGGTTTTGAATACATTAAAACGCCCTTCATTGATTTAGTGAAGGGCGTTTTTCTTTCTAACTATCTAACTTAACTACCTATCACGCACGTAAGTTGTTTGAACTAAGGTATCCAGAACAACTTCATTCTTGGTGACTTTGAAGTTTAGCGGTTGTTCTAAATCCCCAAATAGAGGTGCGCCGCCGAGTGTAGCTTACTCATCGTTGGCATCTCGAACCTAGTTCACATTATCGCGACGTTTTTACTTATAGCGTGAAAGAAAATCCCATAACCAAAGGTTCTAACTAAAAGAGATTGCAGGACTTTTATTTAGCGAATTCGACCTAATATCTTGAGTATGCCTAATCGCAGTTGGCGAAGAGGTGATGTTAATAATGCTTGCTGGCGCGTAAGACCCGTCAGTTTGAAGATGCATTCAAACACAATAAGGGAAAACAATGGCTAACGAATACATTCCACCAAAAGTTTGGACAAACGATAATGAAAACGGCGGTCAGTGGGCGAGCATCAACCGTCCGGATTCTGGCGCACGTCATGAGCAAGAGCTTCCAATTGGTGAGCACCCATTCCAACTTTACTCAATGGGTACCCCAAACGGTCAGAAAGTGACGATCATGTTTGAAGAGCTTTTAGCGGCAGGCGTAACGGCAGCAGAATACGATGCGTACCTGATTAAGATTGGCGATGGTGACCAGTTTGGCTCTGGCTTTGTGGCTGTTAACCCAAACTCTAAAATTCCGGCATTGGTTGACCGTTCGGGTTCTGAGCCAGTGAACGTGTTTGAATCTGGCAACATCTTGTTTTATCTAGCAGAGAAGTTTGATCATTTCTTACCAAAAGAAGGCGCTAAGCGTGCTGAGGTAATGAACTGGTTATTCTGGCTGCAAGGTTCTGCGCCATATCTAGGCGGTGGTTTTGGTCACTTCTACGCGTACGCACCAGAGAAGTTCGAGTACCCAATCAACCGCTTTACAATGGAAGCAAAACGTCAGTTAGATGTATTAGACAAGCGTCTTGCGAACAATGAATTCCTAGGTGGCGATGAGTACAGCATCGCTGATATCGCAACATGGCCATGGTACGGCAACCTTGTGTTGGGTCGTGCTTACGATGCGGCTGAATTCTTAGACGTAGAAAGCTACAAAAACGTTGTGCGTTGGGCAAAAGTAATTGATGAGCGTGAAGCGGTAAAACGTGGTCGAATTGTGAACCGTTCATGGGGTGAAGAATGGGAGCAGTTACCTGAGCGCCACAGCGCAGAAGATATTGATAAAGTATTGAAACTTAAACCATAAGCAATCTTGGCCTAGCTACGTCAAATGAGTTTAGTTTTATTTATGCTTATACAGTGACCTTAATCAAATCTATAGCGCACCATATACGGTGCGCTATTTTTATTCTCATTTAGTCTCGAAATTCTAATTTATATCACCTATTGAAGAGCATTTAGTTCGTAGATGAATCTTTAATGTATTTATATGTTATGATGCAAAACAAAGCTCATATTTCCATGTTAAATATGGACTGGTTATACTGCTTTCTAATAATTAAATTATTTAAAAATTATAAACCGATTTTATATCCATTATAAATGAAATTAATGATAATTAATATTTGACATAACCACTAAATTTATGTGGAATATGCGGGTTGATTTGTTTTGAAGAAATAAAATTAATTTCTAGTACTTTTATTTAAGACAAGCTTAGCTTTTAGCGATGTTTAATTATTAATGCTTATATCATGAAAGAGGATATGTATGATGTCGTCGTTTGAGTCGTATTGGGTTGGGGTACGTCAAAGAATAGCTACACAAACCCAAGGTAACCGCAGTTTAAAGTCTCTAGTCATTAAAAAGCAGCGTGTGAACTTAAATAACAGTGGGTTATCCTTTCGCGCTAAGTCCGGATGCCTTATCCCTCACTGTTATACCAAGTTCTCTGATGAGATAAACCTAAAAACATCGAAAAAATCGTCTCTTAGTTTTAAAAAAGGAAAGCTGTATTTTTCTCCGATTTAATAATAAATGAAATTTACATAAATTATAATCTGAGGTTTTTAAATTTATCGATAATTAATTGCGATTTTATGATGCGTTTTCAGTATGTTTTCTTGGTAAGTAATTAGCTGGGCTTATTGTTGATTGTTTTTGTTGTTTCCTATTTAGATATGGATAAAAGCTCAACTACTTTTCCTATACCAACTTACTCCCTGAATTGACTTGCGCGCTTTTTCTCTCCTCTCAAAAAACATAGCGTTACGGAATTATTTTCGCTCCTGTTTCATTCTTCAAGACGAAAGCTCTACCTACCTCTCATTATTTTCGACAAACATTG
>NZ_JADDYG010000412.1:0-395 GCF_015163535.1 Vibrio sp. OPT46
AACTTTGTCACGAACTTCACACGTATCACACTACCAATGATGTTGAAGCCGTTAACACCATTGTTGATCGCGAGTTTTGCATTTAACTTCAACAACTTCGTACTTATCCAGTTGTTGACTGGCGGTGGTCCAAACATGATTGGTACATCAGAGCCTGCGGGTTACACCGACCTGCTAGTAAGTTACACCTACCGAATCGCATTCGAAGGTGCTGGTGGTCAAGACTTCGGTCTAGCAAGTGCAGTAGCAACGCTTATCTTCCTATTGGTTGGCGCATTGGCACTTATCAACCTACGCGTAACTAAAGTAGCTCAGGACTAAGGAGAAATTACAATGGCAATGGTACAAGGTAAGTCATTAAAGTATCGTGTTTGGGCTACTCATATTGCAATGTG
>NZ_JADDYG010000413.1:0-1292 GCF_015163535.1 Vibrio sp. OPT46
ACCTCTGGCGAAAGAACTATTTCCGTAGAAAAAGGAAAATACTACGACTTCATTGGAACTGTTAGAGAAATCTCGGCTGACGGAACAATCTGTTCAGACACTTACTGTATTGGAGCGCTTCGATGAAAAAGTGGTATTGGATGTTTGTTTACACATTATCCAGTAGTTCATTCGCTTCAGAAACGCATAACTCCACTATTGCTGATGGCGGAATAAATGTAATTAAACATGTTCGACTTTGGATTGCAGTTCTCTGGAATTTGAGAGCAGTACTTGGCCTCGGTCTTGTCGTGTTTGGTTTCATCGGTTGGTACAAAGCAAACAAAGCGGATAATGATGTTTCTGTTCTATGGCCAATATCCTTCTCAATAGCTGGCGCATTATTAACTTTCCACGGTGGTTTAGATCTAGTGGGTGAGGTATTTACCTTTAGTGACAC
This sequence comes from Vibrio sp. OPT46, assembly GCF_015163535.1. Taxonomy (NCBI): domain Bacteria; kingdom Pseudomonadati; phylum Pseudomonadota; class Gammaproteobacteria; order Vibrionales; family Vibrionaceae; genus Vibrio; species Vibrio sp. OPT46. The sequence goes on from NZ_JADDYG010000413.1 coordinate 440, forward strand.
AGTGGACCCTATAACACTCGACTCATCTGGTCGGGCAAACCTCTCTTCTAACACAACTTATATCTTCGATGAAGGAGATAGCACGGAGTAACTATGAATAAACTAACGAAATGGTCCGGTGCCCTGGGTATCGCTCTAGCACTAACCTCTGTAACTACGATGGCAGCCAATGAAACAAAGCTAGAGCAAGCTGCAAAAAACGTGGATGCAATTTCAGCTGCAGGTGGTAGTGCTACATATACCATAGGCTTATGGATTGGTATTGCTATGATTGTCATTAGCCTTGCAACCTGGGCATGGAATAGCCGAGAAAGCTCACCACAAAGTAAGGGCGTAGGAAAATTCGTTTTAATCTGTGGTATCGCAGGGGCCGCTTTGACTTTCCCTAGTGCTTACATAGCAATGTTCGGTGAGGCTGCAAGCATCTCAAGTGCTGATGAGTCTGTTGATTATCGTGATCTTCAAAACGTAAATAATTAGATAAACATTCACAACCCCACTATCGAAAGCGTTAATAGATCGTGGGGCTAATTTTTTCATCTACAAGGAACAAAAATGAAGAAAATACTACTTATGGCATCGACATTATCAGTTATTACTGGCTGTGCTAATCAAACCGAACTAGGTGAACCAACAGTAGAGAACCCATCTTACCAATATCCTGGCATATCAAAGATATTATCAATTGATTATTTCGAAGTGGATAAAGGGACATCAGTTGCTCTTACGGAATATTTAGATAATCAAGATAGGTATTGCTTCCAATGGGTTTCGTCAGCAAAGAAAGTAAATGGTGAAACAACAAATGAGCATTCAATAGAAGCGAATATTTCTGTTCATTGCGGAGGATACG
>NZ_JADDYG010000413.1:1359-1772 GCF_015163535.1 Vibrio sp. OPT46
TTGGTGATTACGTTTCTACCGATATAAGAACCGTTAACAAGTATAAGAATCGTGAAGGGTTATTCGTTCAAAGTCTAGAGATGTAACATATATTTTATTAAAATTCTAATCTACCAGTTTTACACTAATGCGCGCAACACGGTGATGAGCAGTCAAAACTCTCCGACCCAAATATGCCCATGAAACAGAGAAATTTAGAAGTTAGGAAACGGCTCTTTCTTTGGTCATACTCGCTCAAGTTAACCGCATTTCGCATTACCTCGAAATAATAGGGGTAATGCGAGTTTCCTATGTGGCCTAAAGTGCCAAGTCTGACGATATAAGCAAATCTAATCAAAAACAAGTTGCTATATTGATCCGCTTTGCTATTGTAATTAGCAGAGTGGGTATTCAGACCGCTTGTTTAGCCGACC
>NZ_JADDYG010000414.1:0-450 GCF_015163535.1 Vibrio sp. OPT46
ATGGCAGTATCAACCGTCACATTACCGTGAGGTGGGACAGCGTATGCAGTTAGTTGAGATTCAGAAGAACACAGTTCACATTTTGACTCGCAGCGCGCAAGCAGAGTAGCTTCAATAGACATAAGGACTCACCTTAGTAATGTTATTTTGTGGCGGTATTATCCACTTTATCCTGAGAAATAAAAGGGTGTTAGCGAATTAAAGACTAGATTTTACAATACTCCAACCTGATTAAGGTGAAGATGTAAAATATTCGCTAAATAAATAATACGGAAGTATAAAAGACACTATTAATTGTTTTGGCTTATGAATTGGTTGTGTCAATTTCTACAACGATTACAAGCCTAAAAGAGGTAAATGTAGAGAGAGGGTGGCTAGAACATAGCCCTCTAATTTACAGAGGGCCTGTCGTTAACGTTCGACAATCTGGACAATTTGCTCTTTTGAAAT
>NZ_JADDYG010000415.1:0-950 GCF_015163535.1 Vibrio sp. OPT46
TTTTGTTATACTCTTTACATGGCTTGTTAATAAATTCAATTGCTTGGGGGCAATATGAGACACAATAATATTCTCATTTCTTTTGAAGAAATGAAGCAATTTCTCAAGTTTCATTACAGACATTCACGGCTATATGGCCGTAACAAAGATAATGGCTGGGATGATGGATACGGTGACCGCATTGTAGAGGCTTATCATATCGATATCATTAACGGTAAGCGCTGCTATATCTCCCGGCATGAGCACCAGAAAGCTGATGGCTTAAGTTTCTCTTCCCAGGATGTATTCAACTATATTGGATACATTTCATCAAATGACACCCTCGAGGCTGAGCTTGAAGTGTTAAAAGAAATGCTAGGCACTGACAGTCAAACAGAACCTAAGTTAGGTAAGAGCTCACATGTTACTACTAAAGATTTGGCAAAACAGAAATATGCTATTTACACGAGAATTTTAAGCCTTCGACCTCGAGCTAAAGTTTCTTGAGGATTACCAGTATAAAGTTTTATTTCGTTCGGCAACTAGGAGCTAATCTTATGAGTAACAATATTATCGCTTTCTTATTAATAGCAGCACTTTCTCCCTCGGTCAGCGCGGTGGGTCAAATCGATGAGAACGTGAAATATACCTCAATACCAACGGTTCATCATCTGAACCAAAAGTAGTAGAGATACTTCAAAACCCCTCAAAAAAACTCAGTGTTAAGCACTGAGTTTTTTTTGTCCTGTGAACAAGATATTGAGATGAATTTTCTCTCCACTAATAGGGGTTCCCCCTAGTCGCCACCGAGGCCCACCCGCCGGACTTACCCCTGCATCCCTAAGGCTCGTTCCTCACCAAGTGCTGCCGCTCAAGGCTGTTGTCCACCAGCGCTAGGACATTGCCAACCAACCCCCGTTGTCACCGTCCTAGCAGAATGCTGGTGGCCATATGAATCGCCTTCGGCGAGC
>NZ_JADDYG010000416.1:0-241 GCF_015163535.1 Vibrio sp. OPT46
CCAGCAGCTCTTATGGAAGTTAACAAATCGGCTACTTAGTATACTTAATAGACCGTCAAATCAGATAGATTATCTATTCTTATTTCTTCAAGCCTTTTTTGCTTCATTTTCCTGCCTCACTAAGCAGCAACTTAATACTTGCTACACCAAAAAATAACGCGAACACGCCTTCAAAAACTGCTTTGGATCTGAGATAGGTTTGCCTGACCTTTTTATACGCGAAAAGAAAAGCATAGCCAAA
>NZ_JADDYG010000417.1:0-920 GCF_015163535.1 Vibrio sp. OPT46
TTAATATGGTATTTATGTGTGAGGTTAGATATAATTATTAACAGTTAATCAATGATATACATTGCTTGGGGGCAGTATGGAAAATTTAGCATTAAAGTTAGTACCCGTTTCAGAACAATTTGAATCAGAATCCTTTTATCAAACACCTGAAGAGATCAAGAAGGAGTTCGAGGTCTCCTCAAAAACTTCAATCGCACGTAAATCTGTTAGTGCCCCATTAAAACAGTTTCTCTCACAGTTCCCTCATTTAGTGTCAGCCCCAGCTTTGAACTATGCGAAAGGGCGTGAACAAGAAAGTAAGGACACTCAAGCTATATACGATTTATCAGGTATGTGTGCAGAGTACGATTACACATTTTGTCCTGATCTAGACATTCTTAAAGCGCATTACTCATTTGTATATTGTGGATATTGCACCAATGTATTGCCCCCTTTACCCAGAAAACAGGTCTGGAAAAACCTAGCTAAGCTCTGTAGTCAAGAGGGCGGCATAGTCGTTGTTTCAGCTCGCTCTAATACGGACCGAGGAATTAAGGGAGTACCGGAGTTTGATGGGTTTCGTACACTCCGAGGTACGTATCAAAAAGGATATTTTAAAGATGAGTTGTTTTTTGAGGCGAAAGAAGTCTTTTCCCACGTAATAGAGCTCAAAACAAAGGGCGCATTTAGGATGGTCATTTGTTCACACTCGAACATCAATTTAGACCAAGGGGAAGGCTAATGTTTGATATCAACAACCAATATACAACAGTTGAGCTTAGCACTGGCCATATAAAGGAAGGAGATGTAGTTGCCCTTGATGAAATCTCTAAGGAAGAATTTTCATTAGTAGCAAAACGAAATACGGGCTATTTCATTAAATTGCATACACAACACGATTTAAATATCCGTAAAGAATATTCTGACGAGCTAAATTTTAT
>NZ_JADDYG010000042.1:0-3560 GCF_015163535.1 Vibrio sp. OPT46
GAAATTGGATCTGAGCCGTCGGAGCCAATCGTCGCTAAGTCATCTTCATCCACGCGGATTGCGTCTACGTCAGTGATGGTTGGTTTATCATCAACGATGGTGACAGGTAACGTCTTCGATGAGGTGTCGCCATCAAAGTCTGTTGCGATAATCGGGAAGTCGATTTGCAGACTGTCGCTATTCACCGCATGGTCTAGTGGGCCCTGCAGAGTAAAGGTGTAGCTGCCATCTGGCTTCACCACCAATTCAAATACGGCATTGCCATCTGCTGTGGCAGTGTAAGTAAAGCTGCCATCACCATTTGTTGTCTCAGCAAGTACGACAGGCTCACCATGAGAGGTTAACCCTGCTACTGGATCTGCTGTTGCATCAAGCTGGTATTTAACAACGCTGTCCGAGCCTTCAGTTGTGCTGAAAGAACCCGACATGAACGCATCATCGTTTTGGTCTGAGCCAATTGTAGCGAGATCATCTTCGTCTACTGTCAGTGGAACAACGTTATTAATGGTTGGAACGTCATCAGTAATCGTGACTGGAATGGTCGCGGTCGTCGTATCGCCATCAAAGTCTGTTGCAATGATTGGGAAGTTCAGTACTAACTCGTCGCTGTTTAACGCATGATCCACCGGACCTTCTAGACGGAAGTTGTATGTGCCGTCTGCATTCACGTTCATGGTGAAGACAGGATTGCCATCCGCGGTAGCCACGTAAGTAAAGCTGCCATCGACATTCGCAGTCTCTACCAAAGTAACAGGCTCACCTTGGGAGGTTAATCCCGAAACAGGATCAGAAGTTGAATCAAGTTGGTAACTCACCACTCGGTCTGAGCCTTGAGTAGTAGTGAACGCGCCTTCAACAAACACAGCGTCAGTTTGGTCTGAGCCAATGCCTGATAAATCATCTTCATCCACAGCCAGAGGCACAACATTATCGATGATTGGTGCATCATCCGTAATTGTAACTGGAATGGTTGCCGTGGTCGTATCACCATCAAAATCGGTGGCAATAATAGGGAAATCAATCGTCAGGCTGTCGCTGTTTGCTGCATGGTCAATCGGGCCTTGCAGCGTAAAGTCGTACGTACCATCTGTTGCTACATTCAACGTGAAGACAGGATTGCCGTCAGCGGTCGCAACATAAGTAAAGCTGCCGTCGCCATTCGCGGTTTCCACCAAGATAATCGCCTCACCTTGAGAGGTCAGCCCCGCAACAGGATCTGCGGTTGAATCCAGTTGATAGCTCACCACTCGGTCAGAGCCTTGAGTGGTCGTAAACGCCCCTTCTACGAACAGATCGCCGCCTGGATCTGAGCCCACACCGCTAAGGTCGTCTTCATCAACACTTAACGCATCCACCGCTGTGATGGTCGGTACATCATCAACAATCGTAACTGGAATGGTTTCAGTAACGGTGTCGCCATCAAAGTCGGTTGCGATAATTGGGAAGTTCAGTGTCAGCTCATCACTATCCACCGCGTGATCAATCGGCCCTTCAAGCGTGAAGTTGTAAGAGCCATCAGTATCTACTGTCAGAGTAAATACTGGGTTACCACCCGCAGTCGCTTCATAAGTGAAACTACCATCACCATTTGCGGTTTCTGTCAGTGTGACAGCCACGCCTTGCGAGGTTAAACCGTCCACTGGTGTTGCTGAAGCATCGAGTTGGTAGCTCACCACTCGGTCTGAACCTTGTGTGGTGGTGAAGTTACCATCAATAGAAATCGGGTTGCTTTGGTCTGAGCCAATTGAGGCTAGATCATCTTCATCAACCGTGATTGCGTCGACGTCAGTAATCACTGGCTTATCGTCCACGATCGTCACAGGGATAGTGGCATTTGTGGTGTCGCCATCAAAGTCTGTTGCGATGATTGGGAAGTTGAGTGTCAGCTCATCGCTATCTACCGCGTGGTCGATTGGCCCTTCAAGCGTGAAGTTATAAGAGCCATCAGTGTTCACTGTCAGTGTAAAGACCGACTCGGTGCCTGCTGTTGCTTGATAGGTAAAGCTGCCATCGCCGTTTGCGGTTTCAGTTAGCGTGACTGCCACGCCTTGTGATGTGAGTCCAGCCACTGGTGTTGCAGAAGCATCGAGCTGATAGCTCACTACTCGGTCCGAGCCTTGTGTGGTGGTGAAGTTGCCATCGATTGAAATCGGGCCAGTCTGATCTGAACCAATCGTACCTAAGTCATCTTCATCAACGGTAATCGCATCAACATCGGTAATGGTCGGTTTATCATCCACGATGGTGACTGGGATCGTTTCTGTGGTGGTATCACCATCAAAATCCGTTGCTATGATTGGGAAGTTCAGTGTCAGCTCATCACTGTCTGTCGCATGGTCGATTGGACCTTGCAGCGTGAAGTTGTATGAACCATCCGTATTAACGGTCAGCGTAAATACTGCTTCAGTTCCCGCTGTCGCTTCATAAGTGTAGCTACCGTCGCCGTTTGCGGTTTCAGCCAGCGTGACGGCCATACCTTGTGATGTTAGACCATCAACTGGCGTTGCTGCAGTATCTAATTGGTAGCTTACTACCCCATCAGAACCTTGCGTTGTAGTGAAGTTGCCATCGATTGAAATTGGATCTGAGCCGTCAGAGCCAATCGTCGCTAAGTCATCTTCATCCACACGGATTGCGTCTACGTCAGTGATGGTTGGTTTATCATCAACGATGGTGACAGGTAGTGTTTCTGTCGATGTATCGCCATCAAAGTCTGTTGCGATAATCGGGAAGTCGATTTGCAGGCTGTCGCTATTCACCGCATGGTCTAGTGGGCCCTGCAGAGTAAAGGTGTAGCTGCCGTCTGGCTTCACCACCAATTCAAATACGTCATTGCCATTTGCTGTGGCAGTGTAAGTAAAGCTGCCATCACCATTTGCTGTCTCAGCAAGCACGACAGGCTCACCATGAGAGGTCAACCCTGCTACTGGATCTGCCGTTGCATCAAGCTGGTATTTAACAACGCTGTCTGAGCCTTCAGTTGTGCTGAAAGAGCCCGACATAAACGCATCATCGTTTTGGTCTGAGCCAATTGTAGCGAGATCATCTTCGTCTACTGTCAGTGGAACAACGTTATTAATGGTTGGAACGTCATCAGTAATCGTGACTGGAATGGTCGCGGTCGTCGTATCGCCATCAAAGTCTGTTGCAATGATTGGGAAGTTCAGTACTAGCTCATCGCTGTTTAACGCGTGATCGATTGGCCCTTCCAGACGGAAGTCATATGTACCGTCTGCATTCACGTTCATGGTGAAGACAGGATTGCCATCCGCAGTTGCCACGTAAGTGAAGCTGCCATCGGGATTCGCAGTCTCTACCAAAATAACAGGCTCACCTTGAGAAGTTAAACCTGAAACAGGATCAGAAGTTGAATCAAGTTGGTAGCTCACCACTCGGTCTGAACCTTGAGTGGTCGTAAATGCGCCTGCCACAAACACTGCGTCAGTTTGGTCTGAGCCAATACCTGATAAATCATCTTCGTCTACAGCCAGAGGCACGACATTATCAATGATTGGTGCATCATCCGTAATCGTGACTGGAATGGTTGCCGAAGTCGTATC
>NZ_JADDYG010000042.1:3657-11310 GCF_015163535.1 Vibrio sp. OPT46
GTCAATCGGGCCTTGCAGCGTAAAATCGTACGTACCATCTGTTGCGACATTCAACGTGAAGACAGGATTGCCGTCAGCGGTCGCAACATAAGTAAAGCTGCCGTCGCCATTCGCGGTTTCCACCAAGATAATCGCCTCACCTTGAGAGGTCAGCCCCGCAACAGGATCTGCGGTTGAATCCTGTTGATAGCTCACCACTCGGTCAGAGCCTTGTGTGGTTGTAAACGCCCCTTCAACGAACAGATCGCCGCCTGGGTCTGAACCCACACCGCTAAGGTCGTCTTCGTCGACACTCAACGCATCCACCGCTGTGATAGTCGGTACATCATCAACAATTGTGACTGGAATCGTTTCTGTGACGGTGTCGCCATCAAAGTCGGTTGCGATAATTGGGAAGTTCAGTATCAGCTCGTCACTACCCACCGCGTGATCAATTGGCCCTTGTAGCGTGAAGTTATAAGAGCCATCAGTATTCACTGTTAGCGTAAAGACTGCTTCAGAGCCCGCTGTTGCTTCGTAGGTGAAGCTGCCATCACCGTTTGCAGTTTCAGTTAATGTGACAGCCACGCCTTGCGATGTTAAACCGTCAACTGGTGTTGATGTGCCATCGAGTTGGTAGCTCACCACTCGGTCTGAACCTTGTGTGGTGGTGAAGTTACCATCAATAGAAATCGGATTGCTTTGGTCTGAACCGATTGACGCTAGATCATCTTCATCAACCGTAATGGCATCCACGTCAGTAATAACTGGCTTATCGTCCACGATCGTCACAGGGATAGTGGCGTTTGTGGTGTCGCCATCAAAGTCGGTCGCGATGATTGGGAAGTTCAGTGTCAACTCATCGCTATCTACTGCATGGTCAATTGAACCTTCAAGCGTGAAGTTATAAGAGCCATCAGTGTTCACTGTAAGCGTAAAGACCGCTTCAGTACCCGCTGTCGCCTCGTAAGTAAAGCTTCCATCGCCGTTTGCGGTTTCAGTTAGCGTGACTGCCACGCCTTGTGATGTGAGGCCGTCAACTGGTGTCGAAGAAGCATCGAGCTGATAGCTCACTACTCGGTCCGAGCCTTGTGTGGTGGTGAAGTTGCCATCGATTGAAATCGGGTCAGTCTGATCTGACCCAATCGTGCCTAAGTCATCCTCATCAACGGTAATCGCATCGACATCGGTAATGGTCGGCTTATCATCCACGATGGTAACAGGCAGTACGATTTGGCTTGTGTCACCATCGAAATCAGTAGCAATAACATTAAAATCGAGGGTTAAGCTGTCGCTATTTGCCGCATGGTCAATTGGACCTTGCAGCTCAAAACTGTACGAGCCGTCGGTATTCAAAATTAATGTGAAAACTGCACTGCCATTTGCCGTTGCGCTGTAGGTGTAACTGCCATCTGCATTTTGCGTTTCGGCAATGGAAACGGTTTGACCTTGAGATTGCAGGCCATTTAAAGAATCAGCGTTTACATCCAACTGATACTGTACGACGCCATCAGAACCTTGAGTTGTCGTAAACTGACCTTCGACCAGCGTTGACTGTGATTGGTCAGAGCCTACCAAACTTAAGTCATCTTCATCGACGGTAAGAGCGACAACGTCATTAATGGTTGGCACATCATCGGCAATGGTTACCGGTAGAACAAGTGAACTGGTGTCACCGTCAAAGTCCGTTGCGACAATAGTGAAGTCTAGAGTTAAGCTATCGCTACCCACAGCATGATCGATTGGACCTTCAAGGGTAAATGAATAAGAACCGTCAGGGTTCACTTGTAAGGTGAAGATAGCGTCCCCTTCTGCCGTTGCAGAATAGGTAAAGCTGCCATCTGAATTGGTTGTTTCCGTCAGAGAGATAGATCGCCCCTGCGATTCCAACCCATTGAGTGGATCAGTGCCGCTCTCTAATTGATAACTTACAACACGGTCTGAGCCCTGAGTCGTCGTGAAGCTACCTTGCGCGAACACAGAGTCGCTTTGATCGGAGCCAATGCTTGATAAATCGTCTTCATCGACGGCTAGCGCATCAACGCCATCAATCGAAGGAACGTCATCTTGAACTTGAATGACAATTTGCGCAGCTTCTGGTGTGTTCGAACCTTCGGTAATAGAGGAGCGGTCACCATCCGCATCTACCGCGTAAACTGGCAGTGAGAAAGTGAGCGAGTCATCGTTAGCACCCGTATGGTCAAGTTGTTCATACAAGTTGAATTGGTATTCGCCCAATGCAGGTGCATCAATCGCCACATCAAATACGGTAATACGCACACCATCCAGCTCGATGAAGCCTTCGTAAGTACGTACGCCGTTACTCTCGGACGCTAGTTCTAGTTGAACAACCTGCCCTTGAGATTGGAGTTCTCCACCAACATTGAACTCTGTAGGTTCCAACTCATAGTGATCAATGATGTCACTTCCGACCGCTGTCGTGATCGACCCAGTACCACTTGTTACTGCCGCGCCTGCCTGTGAACCTTGGTCAACCCCCGCCTCATCTAAAGACAAGCCCGTCACGTTCTCAATCACTGGGTTATCGCCATCGAGGATGGTCATCGTAAAGGTGTTGCTTGCCGTATCTTGGTCGAAATCGACGATTGTGGTTGGCAAAGAGAGCTCAATCGTATCTTCACCGTTTGTTTGTTCTAACGGCTTAAATTGCTCAAATTGGTAGGTACCATCAGTATTCAACCTGATGGTTAAGACGGTCTCATTCGAGCCCGCAATGGACAAGGTGATAGTACTGCCGTCTTCAGAGAGTACCGCTTCTGTCGCCTGATTATCACTCAGTAGGCCATCGAACTGACTAAGTCCTTCTTGATTAAACGTGACCGTTGCCAATTGATCACTACCAATATCAACAAAAGTGCCAGTAATTGGTGTAGAAGAAGATTCAACGTTTTCAAAAGTAACGTTCTGCGGCGCAGGATCATCGCCATCAATAACGGTTGTCGTAAAATCGATAGGCGCTTGAATGCTATTACCACCAATATCTGCGCCTGTAATGTCAAAAGCGATATTGATTTGATCACCGACGATAGATACTTGGCCATCAGCGATGGACGCCACATGGTCAATACCCTGGCTAATCGTGGTAACGACCTCTAACTCTAAATCACGGCCTAAAGATGTCGCTTCGATCTCGATACGAAGCACTTCGTTACCACCTTGAGTGCCGATAATGGCATTTTGCGCTTCGTCGTAAACAAACGCCACTGGCTGACCACCAGAGGTAATGTCACTATTTAACTCGGTTAACAAAGACTCTAATGAGGACGTTTCAGGTACAAATGAAGCAGTATCAAGTGCGAGATCCCCTGCTTCAACCAGCACACTAGAAGAAATGGTTTGCGGGTAGCTAGATAGAGAAATTGAGCCTTCTGTTACGCTAGATTGCAGTGACTGCCCACCATCAGCAAAAATCGTGACATTCAAACCGTCATCTTCGTCGCGATCATCTTCTCCGCTGCGAGTCGCAGACGTTTCAAAAAAAGTAGAAGCGAGTACTTCCGGGTTATTATATTCAACCGTCACGTAGCCAGCATTAGCCGAGCCTTCAGCACCTGCGCCAGCAGCTGTTGCTTCTAAGATAGCGGTAGGGTCAGCTCCGTCTAAAATAGCTTGCTGGATAGCGGCAATATCGTTGGCGTCGAAGTCAGCACTTCCAATAGCCGTTGGGTCAAAAGTCACTAAGCCATTAACTGGAGATTGTACCAATACTGGTTCTAACGGTTCAGAAGAAGGCACAGGAAGACAAGCAACACAATTTGCATCGACCAGATAAAGCTCATTATTTATCTGTACGTCGAGAGAAGCATTATTTTCTGTGATAATAATCTCGCCAGGTCTTAACTCATCCCCCGCTTTTATGACCTTAACGTTTCCATCCAGGCCCAAAACCAAAACTTCACCTTTGACAGCATTTACAATCGCGCTCTGCGGTACCGTGTGCGTACTCATCTGACCTCCGCTAATGGCTTACGTTTCCCATTAACCTTTTTAGATAATTTCTTATTAATTTAGTGCGGCATACTGCACACCTTTATACGATTAAACTAAGTATTGAATCATTAAACAATCGATAAATACCCTACTACCAAGCAACATAAGTAAAACTTACTCGTAGTCACAGAAATGTGACACATGTGCTGACGCGTAGATATCGAATAATTATATGAAATTGATACCTTATTCTGATTAAGTGTAGTTGTTTTAAGAAAAGAAGAGAGATGAAATCATTCAGCTAAACGCCAGACTGCCGGTTGCGATCAATAATGGAAGAAAAGCAATGAGAATGTTGTATACACCGGAGCGTGATGACAGCTTAATCAATATCGGTGACGAAAAAAACGTAACGATTAAATATTGAACAACATAAATTGCAGGACAAAATGCAACGATAAAAAAGTGGCTTACGATATGAATCCCCGCACACCACGAGTTCGGTTTTGTTCTGATATACAGCAAAAAAAACACGAGCAAGCTAATAATAAAATACATAAACACAGCACTTGAAAATAATTATCATTTTCAATGATATGTAAATATTCCCTTACTTTCAATGGTGTTTGAGCTATTAATGTCATCGTTATTATCAATCAACACAATAAGTAAAATTATCAGTAATTCCAGTCCTAAACGTTTGCGTAATCGCTAACCTTCTCTTAACCTTGATTTGAGGCTTTTATCACGGTTTTTCCATTGATATAGTGCGTCCTTACAACAAAAAAAGACCATTCGAGGCATGGAGCTTCCTCATTAATCTCAAGATGAGAAGAATTGGTACCGACAAAATTCGGCAGATTTTAAGAGGGTCAAAAAATGGACATGAATATGGTTGAGATTTTAGGTTATGCAGCTTCAATCATGGTCGCTATTTCGCTAACTATGAAAGATATTGTTAAGCTTCGTATCCTTAACTTTATTGGTTGTGCGCTATTTACCGCTTACGGACTAATGATTGATTCTTGGCCTGTAGTATTAACTAACGGTTTTATTGCTTGCGTTAACATCTACTTCCTAGCAAAAATGCAGCAGGAAAAAAAAAGCCTAGAGCCTGAGAAAGCGCAATAGCATTCAAACAATAAAAGCCCGCAAATCATAAGATTGCGGGCTTTTGCTTTTAATATTCCACTTCTATCACAGCATCCCTAAACGAGCGCTAACGAACCCAGCTAAGTGCTAATGTTTCTCGACGAGAAAACATGTCCACATGCGATGAAATGATCGCCTTAACCGTATTCAGTTTCTCTTCTGAATCCGCCTCACAGGTTATAGTTAGGCTAGATGCACAAAGGTTAAACTCCGCTTTTCCCGTCGGAAATGTCACCAAACCGCTATTTTCATTCCAAGTAGCAGGAACCTTTCGTCCAAAATGCCGACAAAGCGTCACTAAGTATTTGTCAGCGTGTTCACTATCTATTCGGGTGCTTTCTTTAATCATGAACTTACTCGTTACTTTGAAACGTCCTATGAAGAACCTTGTTAGAATTGATAAGCTGCAGAGAGCTTGAAGTTGCGACCCGGCTCGTAGTCATCAAGCGTGAAGCCACGTGCAGTACCCGAACGAGACGCATGAGAGCTGTACAACTCGTCAAATACATTATCAATACCAAAGGTCACCGACAGTCCATCAATATCAGACGGCACCCATTGAGCGTATAGATTATGCACATCATAACTTGCTTTCTTTGGCTGACCATCAAAGACGTTGTCTTCCTCTAGAACAAACATTGAGTTCCACCCGAAGATCGTTTCTAAAGCGTCTGACTGGTAATCCAAAGTTAGAGCAATGCTATCACCCATATCAATGCTACGCCCATTACCCCCAGCAACAGGACCACCAGTATTCTTGTTTTTGGTGTCCGACTTAGAGTAAGAAAGTTTGCTGTTAAACTTGTCGTAACCATAAGAAGCACTTGCCTCAAAGCCTTTAATCTCAACATCACCTAAGTTGTAAATCAGGTAAGTTTGAGTCGCGTTTTGGTACTGGTCTGCAATGTAATCATCAATTTCCGTTTGGAATATCGTAATATTCGCCCCAAAGAAATGCTTATCAAAGGTTTTATCAAAACGAACACCACCCTGCGTGTTCAATCCCGTTTCTGGCTTTAACCCATCCTCTAAAAATGCAACGTCTTGGTAAGCAATAAAGGTTTCCATTAGCTCTGGACCTTTAAATAGAGAGCGTGCACTCGCAAACAACGTCCAATCTTGCGTCACCGCCCATTCTGCTGCTAGAGCCCAAGTCACATCATCATAATTACTGTTTCCTGTCTCAGCTTTGCGTTTGTAATCATCAAAGCGCATACCTGCAGTAATAAAGAAGGCATCAGAGAAGAAGAACTGATCTTCTACAAACAGTGCGGTTGAAATCGCCGATTCGTCCATAAACTTACGACTACCGTAGTAACTCGAAGACGTTTTATCCATGTAGTCGAAGCCATAAGTGACTCGATTATCAAACTCACCTAACATAACATCTGACTGGAATTTGCCATTCAAACCAAAGTTTTGGTTTTTGGCGGTGTTCTTTGATAAACGGTTCGAGGGCCAACGAGGGGCCATCACCGTTTCGTCACGTTTAATTTCTGTCTCGGTATTATAAAGAGTGACGTTTCCTTGGTGTTGTTCGCCTCGCAACTCGTAACTCAAGGTAACGGTATCGCGGTCATAATCCGTAGGGATAAGTAACTTGCTCGACAGGCTATTATTTGCACTACCCGACATATCAGGACGCGGACTGTAATCTCCACTGTCTCGGTACATGTCATAAGAGAGCTCAAAACGATGGATGTCATTTAGTTCATACCCCAGCTTAGCCAGAATGTTGTAAACATCACCTGCAGCACCATAGGTTTTATTGCCATCACCATCTTCAAAATCATCACGCGTAACGTAATGGCCATAGACCATCGCATCAATGTTTTCGGACAAAAGTCCGTACAGTGTCAACGAACCTTGTTGGTTGTCGTTGGATGCATAGCCGCCATAAACACGCGCACCAAACTTTTCATCGTAACGAAGTAAGTCACGAGCGTCTTTCGTTTCAAAGTAGACCGAACCGCCTAACCCGTTTTGAGTCACAGAGTTATTACCTACCTGAATGTCCGCAGATTTGAGAATGTCAGGGTTCAACGTCAAGTTACCAATATGATGGAACATGCTCGCATGCTGAGAAGCACCGTCAAGACGAATGTCCAAATCGGTTTCGCTCAAACCACGAATCGTAATACGTTGATTCACAGAGTGTGTGCCACCAACATCCACACCGGGAATATCGCGCAGTAAATCAGACATATGATCCGCTTGCTTCAGTGACATGTCGTCCGCAAACATCGACTCAGTGTTGCTGGAAACTTTCGTTCCCCATACAACGACCTCTTCAAAATGTGACTCAGTATCTTGAGCTAAAACAGGGGTTGATAGCGCCATTCCCACTGCAAGGCAAAGGCTTGAAAGCTTGATAGGTGAACAAGCAGGGCTTTCCATAACTTAACTCCTAAATATTAATGATAATAATTCTCAGGTATAATAAGCATGAGTTTTATAAATACAAAGGCGATTCGGTTATGCGAAATCGCACAAGTGTTATGAGGAAGTGTCAAATGCAGGAAGTCACAACAAAACGAACTAAAATTGCCAAGATAGCTTTAACCCAAAGAC
>NZ_JADDYG010000042.1:11320-14433 GCF_015163535.1 Vibrio sp. OPT46
CATTCCTAAATATTAATGATAATAATTCTCAGGTATAATAAGCATGAGTTTTATAAATACAAAGGCGATTTGGTTATGCGAAATCGCACAAGTGTTATGAGGAAGTGTCAAATGCAGGAAGTCACAACAAAACGAACTAAAATTGCCAAGATAGCTTTAACCCAAAGACTAGAGGCGACAGAGAAACAATGGATTGTCACGCAAGGCCAACCTTGTCAAACTCAACTGGCCGAAGGTAAGTTCCTATCATATCAGTACAATGATCAAATTTTTGTTCATGGCGGGTGTTGTCTAGAACTTATTGATTCGAATATTGTTTCTACTGCACACGCCTCACTGCTGGTCACTATTCTTTTAGAAGGTAGACTCTCGTTTGGCTACGACGATTTGCAATTTGATTTAGACGCGAGCGACGGCCCTAAGGGTGTAGTGGTGAACTTACTCAAACCTGCAAATTTTCGTCGTTCACTGCTCAAAGATAACCTCATTAATAAGATCAACATATTGGTTAAGCCCCAATGGCTAGAGGCCCGCCTTGAGCAAAATTGTAGTCATCGAGCCTTTTTTAACTCTCATCAGGCGTTTCAACAGTTGGAGCCTAACCAGACGCTATGCGAGCTGGCCGAAACGTTAACAAATAGAGAAACACCGCAAGAGTTCCAAGAAAAGCTAGAGGTCGAAAGCTTGATCTATCAAATATTACATCAAGCCACCAAGCAAATTCCTAAGAATTTCAGTGCTAAAAACAGCAATATTGAACGACACATTGATGGTCGAATTGAGGATATTGTCAGCTATATTGAAACTCACCTTGATCAAGAACTACGCTTGGAAAAGTTGGCGAGCCAATTCTCAATGAGTGTTTCAAACCTGCAGCGTCGATTTAAACAATCACTTAATATGACCATAAACGGCTACATTCGTTTTCGACGTCTTGAGATTGCTAGGCAACATTTGGAACGTGGCCTAGTGACGATAACAGAAGCCGCCTATGAAGCCGGATACCACCACCCTTCTAACTTCACTTATGCCTTTAAAAAGGCATTTGGTGTGCCACCACATGAAGTGATTAAAGAGTAAGGGGACTCTAGGTAACTGACTGTTATTTAGGAGTGTCTTATCCACAACATCGGTATATACTCGCCTTAAACGTTATGGAGGTTAAACATGAATATTGGTGCCGTCGCGAAGCTCACTGGGCTTTCATCTAAGTCGATTCGATTATATGAAGACAAAGGGATCATATCTCCACCAGCGCGTAGCGACTCTGGCTATCGCGAATATTCAGATAATCATATTCAAGAGCTTAACTTGGTATCACGCGCAAAAAGCGCAGGCTTTTCGTTGCAAGAATGCAAAGAGTTCGTACAACTTGCTCATAACCCCAATCGCAAAAGTAGCGAAGTAAAAGCAAGAACCATGGACAAACTGAGAGAGGTTGAAGAAAAAATTGCACACCTCATGGAGATCAAAACGCAACTTGAAGGTTGGGTTTCTTCTTGTCCTGGAGATGCAGAGAGCCGATGCCCAATCATAGACGAGCTCACCAAGTAAGCCCGCCTATCTATTGATCTCGTTAAAAACGAACTAGCTCGCTTAATGATAAGTACACATGCGCTTACCGTTTAACTCTATGATGTTAAATGGCGTTTCATAGATGTCCTCTAGCGTAGACGCTTGAATAACATCTTCAACCGCACCACTCGCCACAACTTTACCTTTCTTAAGCGCCAATATGACATCTGAGTAACACGCCGCGAAATTAATATCATGAATCACGACCACCATGGCTTTATTCATGTCATGGGCTAACTGCTGCACAACTTTCATGATCTGAAGAGAGTGTTTGATATCTAAGTTATTAAGAGGTTCATCAAGAAAGACATAATCTGTATCTTGTGCAATCACCATAGCAATAAATGCAAGCTGTCGCTGACCACCACTTAATTCATCCAAGTATTTGTCTTGAATATCTTGCAAATCTAAGTAGTCGATCGCTTGTTCTATGACCTCATGATCTTCTTTAGTCAGATTTCCTTTAGAGTATGGGAAACGACCAAAAGAGACTAACTCTTTTACGGTAAACCGCATTGTAATCGAGTTAGCTTGGCGAAGTACTGCCAGTTTTTTCGCTAGCTCTTTTGTGTCCCATTCCGCGATTTCCTTGCAATCAATGATAACACTACCGCCATCTCGCTCCGTTAAGCGCGAGGCCATAGATAACAGCGTGCTCTTTCCCGCGCCATTTGGACCGATAATCGATGTTACCTTGCCCTTTTCAAACTGAGTATTGGCCTCGTCTACGACTTTGTTTGAACCGAAAGCCTTCGTTAATTTGTCTATTACTATCATATTTATACAACTTTGTTTTTCAGCAGCAGGTATAAGAAATACGCACCGCCGATAAAGTTAATTACGACACTCAACGTCGTCTCAAAACTGAACACGTTTTCGATTATCCATTGCCCAGCAAGTAATGAACTGATGGATAGAAACGAACATCCGACCAATAGCGTTTTATGTTGGTAACTTCGGAACATTTCTCGGCTTAAGTTGGTCACTAGTAAACCAAAGAACATGATTGGCCCTACCAAAGCCGTAGAAATAGCAATCAAAACCGCCGAGATAATAAACACATTTCTCGTCACTTTAGGTACATCAACACCCAAACTTTTCGCATTGTCTTGGTCGAGCCAAAACACATCTAAAGTGCGATGCATCCTAAACAACAACCAACATGCAAACATCAAAGCCGGAGCACTAAAGTAAACCAAGTTCACTTTGACATTATTGAAACTGGCGTACAGTTTCGACTGAACAATTGCATATGTGTTTGGGTCCATCAGCAAAGAAAAGAATGACGCCGCATTGGAAAATAGCTGACCAAAGATCAAGCCGACCAATAGCAACGTAATCAAGTTCTTGCTGCCTTTTGAAAAGTAAAACCCAAACAGCAGTAGCGAAAACGACACCATTACAATTACTGCAATCGCGAAATTGACGTACAAGTTAAGCACTAAGGTACTCAACCCACCAAAAATCAACACGATCAAAATTTGGGTTAACACATACAGCGCATCAAAACCCATGATACTTGGCGTTAAAATTCGGTT